>JBNGDZ010000042.1:0-16407 GCA_049975765.1 Armatimonadota bacterium | reverse complement strand
CGCCGCAGCGATCGCCGCCACGGCAACCGGCATAAGGCGCCGGAACATGAACAGCACCTCCCTCCAGGCCTACGGATGTGCCGGCGAGGGCGCGACCACTCGCGCCCCCGCCGAGGCAGTTCACTCCTCGGAGCCGCGGTCGAGCACGATCTTGCCCGTGCGCATCAGCTCCTGGATGTCGTAGTCCTGCATGACCTTCACGAAGGCATCGATCTTGTCCTTGTCGCCGACGAGCTGGACCATCACGCTGCCGTTGCCGATATCCACGATATCGCCGCGGAACACGTTGCACAGGGAGATCAGCTCCGAGCGCTGGTCCCGCTCCACGTGGACCTTGATCAGGCACAGCTCGCGCTCGACCACCTTCTGATCGGTGTGATCGATGACCTGCACCACGTCGTGCAGCTTCTGCACCTGCTTGGCGATCTGCCGCAGCGTGGGCGGGTCGCAGGTGGTGGCGATGGTCATGCGCGAGATCATCTCGTCCTCTGTGGTGCTGACGGCAAGGCTATCGATGTTGAAGCCGCGGCGGGCGAAGAGCCCGGCGATCCGGGCCAGCACGCGCGGCCGGTTCTTCACGAGCACGGACAGAGTGCGCTCCATCTCCATCTCTCAGATCCCTCCTCGAAAGGGATGCTCCCGCATCTGCCCCTCTCCATCATTCCCGCGGGGAGAGGGCGACCGAGACCACGTGTGGTCTTCGGGTGAGACGCCGGCTCCGGGTCACTCCCTATCGCATGTCGGACACTCGATAAGGTCCTCCCAGGACTTGCCTGCCGGGATGAAGGGCAGCACGTTCTCCTCCTTGGCGACTGCGAAGTCCACCATCACCGGCCGGTCGTCCACCTCCATGGCCTGCTCCAGCGTCTCGACGACCCTGTCCCGGTCCTTGCACCGGAGCCCGACGGCGCCGTGCGCCTCGGCCAGCCGCACGAAGTCCGGGTTCCCGGTGAGGTCCACGCCGGAGTAGCGGCGGTCGAAGAACATGTCCTGCCACTGTCGCACCATTCCCAGGTAGGAGTTGTTCAGGATGATGATCTTCAGTGGCAGCCGGTTGATCACGCCCGTGGTCAGCTCCTGCATGCACATCTGAATGGAGCCGTCGCCGGCCACGTCCACCACGATCTCGTCGGGACGGCCGACCTGCGCCCCGATAGCCGCCGGGTGTCCGTAGCCCATGGTGCCGAGGCCCCCGGAGGTGCACCACCTGCGCGGCTCCTCCAGCGGATAGTAGTGGGCCGCCCACATCTGGTTCTGGCCCACCTCGGTGGTGACGATGGCCTGGCCGCCGGTGACCTCGTAGAGCTTCTCCACGACGAGCTGCGGTGCCATCAACTCATCCTCGTCCTCGTAGCCCAGAGGGTGATCGGCCCTGAACTGGCGCAGGTGCTCCTCCCACTCACCGGGCTCGCGCGCGGACACCGCCTGGATGAGTTCGCGGGTGGCGATCTTCGCGTCGGCCGCGATGCCCACCGCCGCCGGCCGCACCTTGTCGATCTCGGCGGGGTCGATGTCGATGTGAATCACCGACGCGTCCGGAGCGAACCGCTCCAGGTCACCGGTGATGCGATCGTCGAAGCGCGCGCCGATGACGATCATCAGGTCCGAGTGCTGGATGGCGTAGCTGGCGTAGGTCATCCCGTGCATGCCGGGCATGCCCATGGACAGCTCGTGGCTCTCGGGCATGCAGCCCTTGGCCATCAGCGTGTGCACCACGTAGATGTTGGTCTTCTCAGCAAGCTCCAGGATCTCCTCATGGGCCTCGGCGTGTATCACCCCGCCGCCGATCATGATGACCGGCCGCTGGGCGGACTCGATCATGTCCGCCGCCCGGTCGATGTCCGCATCAGCGGGCACCTTGGGCTCCTCGTAGCCGTCCAGCGCCTCGATATTGCGCTCCGCCCAGGGCACGTCCCCGGCGGAGACATCGAAGGGAATGTCCACCAGCACAGGGCCCGGCCGGCCCGTCCTGGCAAGGTAGAACGCCTCGCGGAGGATGTCCGGGAAGCGCTCGATCTCGTGCGGGTCCTTGACCAGGTAGTTGTGCTTGGTGATCGGGATGGTGATGCCGGTGGTGTCGGCCTCCTGGAAGGAGTCCGTGCCCACCAGATGGGTCTTCACCTGCCCGGTGATGGCCACCATAGGCACCGAGTCCATGTAGGCCGTGGCCAGCCCCGTCACCAGATTGCACGCTCCGGGGCCGGAGGTGGCCATGCACACGCCGACCTTGCCCGTGACGCGGGCGTAGCCGTCGGCGGCATGCGCCGCCCCCTGCTCGTGGCGCGGGAGAATGCCCCGGATGTCCTCAGCGTCGTAGAGCGAGTCGTAGATGGGGATGACGGCCCCTCCTGGGTAGCCGAAGAAGACGTCCACATTCTCCTCGCGGAACACGCGCAGAAGCGCCTCTGCACCCTTTATCATCTCTTGGCTCATCATTCGCACTCCTCTGTGTGCTGCTGCACCTCACTGTATGCTCGCGCGTCAGTAGCGGGCTCCAACGCCCAGGCGGCTCGGGGGCGGTCGCCGGCTGTGCACCGGTCCGCCCCTCCCGACAGATGACGGGATCATGGCCTTCTCGCGCAATCGCATTGTCCTCAGTCCTGACTTGCGTTGTGTTCGACTCAGGTAGCCCACGGCTTGAGCGGCGCTTCGCGCCGCAAGCCGGCGAGGGCGCCGGCTCCCCAGAATAGAATGGATGGCACAGGGCCCCCCGCTTCCCCGGCAGGATAGAATGCACGGCATAGGGCCCCCGGCTTCCCCGTATGAGATCCCTACCCTCCACACCTGGCCCGCGGGCGCCCTCGTCCGCGCACGGGCCGCCAGGCCGCTTCAGCACTGGGCCTTGGGCCAGTGCTCGGCGCTCGCCGGTCGCCGCTGCCGTCACTCGTTGCACTCCGGCGTCATGATCGCGCCGGTATTGGCTGATGTCACAAGCTTCGCATAACGGGCCAGCCAGCCGGTCTGTATCTTCGGCGCAGGTCGCTCCCACCGCTCGGCCCGGCGCGCGAGCTCGTCCTCGTCCACCAGCAGCTCCAGCGTGCGCTCGTCGAGGTCGATTGCTATCTCGTCGCCATCCTCGATCAGCGCGATGGGCCCGCCGATGGCGGCCTCGGGACTGCAGTGGCCCACGCATGGTCCACGGGTGCCGCCGGAGAAGCGGCCGTCCGTCAGCAGGGCCACGGACTCCTCCTTGCCCATGCCGGTGAGCGCCGAGGTGGGATTGAGCATCTCGCGCATGCCCGGGCCGCCCTGCGGGCCCTCATAGCGGATGATCACCCAGGAGCCGTCAGGGATCTCGTCGGCGAGGATGGCCTCCATGGCCTCCTCCTCGGAATCGAAGCACACGGCGGTGCCGCGGAACTGGCGCATGGAGTCCGCGACCGCCGACTGCTTGATGACCGCGCCGTCCGGGCAGAGGTTCCCGTGCAGCACCGCGATGCCGCCGGTATCACGGTAGACGTTGCCGAGCGGGCGGATGACGTCATCATCCCACACCTCCGCCCTTCCGATCAGCTCGCTCATCGTACTCCCGGAGACGGTCATGTTGTCCTCGACCATATCACCGAGCACGCCCAGGGCGGCCAGGACGCCGCCGGCGTTGTGAAGGTCCTCCATCATGTAGTCCCCTGCCGGTCGCAGCTTACAGATCTGGGGGGTCTGCTGGCTGATCTCGTCGAACCAGTCCAGCTTGATGTCCACCCCGGCCTCGTGAGCGATGGCCGTGATGTGCAGGCAGGAGTTGGTGGACCCGCCCAGAGCCATGTCGATGCGGATGCCGTTGCGCACGGCCGCGTCGGTGATGATCTGCCGCGCCGTAACGTTCTCCTCCACCATCCGGCAGACGGCCTCGCCGGAGTCGTAGGCCAGCCGGATGCGCTCGGCAGTGCCCGCCAGCGCCGAGCCCGCGCCGGGCAGGGACATGCCCATGGCCTCCGTCACGCACTGCATGGTGTTGGCGGTGTAGAGGCCCTGGCACGAGCCCTCGCCGGGGCAGGCGCGCAGCTCCATCTCGACGAGCTCCTGGTCGGAGATCTCGCCCTTCTGGTAGCGGCCGACGGCCTCGAAGGTGTCGCGCACCAGCGAGAGCCGACGGCCCCGGTAGTTGCCCGAGTGCATCGGCCCGGCGGTCACCATGATGGCCGGGATGTCCAGCCTCCCGGCGGCCATGAGCATACCCGGCGTGATCTTGTCGCAGTCGGTCAGCAGCACCACCCCGTCGAGGGCGTGGGCCTGGACCATGGACTCCACCACGTCGGCGATCAGCTCCCTGGAGGGCAGCGAGTAGAACATGCCGGCGTGGCCCATGGCGATGCCGTCGCAGATCGCCGGCACACCGAAGTTGAAGGGAACGCCGCCGCCGGCGGCAATCCCGTGCTCCACCGCTCGCGCCAGCCGCTGCAGCCCGATGTGGCCGGGGACGATGTCGGTGTAGGCATTGGCTATGCCGATGAACGGCTTGTCGAGCTGCTCGCGGGTGATCCCGCAGGCGTGCAGCAGCGCACGGGACGCCGCATTGTCGAGACCCTTCTTCGCACGGTCGCTACGCATGGCTGTTCCTCCTGGTAAGCTGTTTGGCGCGGCGGTTGTCCTCCAGGGTGGTGACTGCCGGCAGACCATGGCAGCCTCGCGCCCTTAAACGCAAACGCCCCTCGTCCCATCCCGGGACGAGAGGCTGCTCATCTCTCGCGGTACCACCCAGCTTCCGGCGGCCTGCTGGCGGCAGGCCCACCGGCACTTTCGGACGGGGTAACGACCGTCATTCGGCGACGCCTATCATACAGCCTTTCGGCGCCGCGGCTCAGGGGCGACTCTTCAGCGGGACGCGACCACCGGCTCTCAGCCCGTCACCGGCTCTCTGTCGATCGCGCCGACCGCCTACTCCTCCCCGTCGTAGCCTGTGGTGCGGCGACAGGTTTTCACGGAGTATAGCCGACGCGCGCCATCGCGTCAAGGCCTATGTCGGCGCAAGCGCCGCGCCGCTTTACACCATCGCCAGAGCTATGCTATACTCGCAGCCCCGTGGCGCCCCAAGCTGGGCACGCCGCCCCTCCAGCGGCGCGCTCGGCATGGCGGAATACGACGTCACGGGCCGGACGGAGCGGTGTCAGCTCCGCCCGACGAAAGGAGACGACGCCGTGGAGTTCGCCCAGCTCGACAAGGATGAGATCATCGAGCAGTTCCGCATCCACGATGACGACACCGGCTCGCCGGAGGTACAGATCGCTCTGCTGACCTCCCGCATCCAGTCGCTTACCCAGCATCTGCAGGCCCATCGCAAGGACCATCACAGCCGCCGCGGCCTGCTGAAGATGGTCGGCAAGCGCCGCCGACTGCTGCGCTACCTGCGCAACGAGGATATTGACCGCTACCGCGCGCTGGTGCGGGAGCTGGGCCTGCGCGGCTGACAGCGGGCAGTGTATGTGGCACTGACGGCCGGGGAGAGGGCCCCGGCCGTTGCTGATTCCCCGTGCCGGCAGGCAGAAAACCCTTGCGTTTGTGACGCGGTTCAGGTACACTTACAGTGTTCGTATCGAAAGAGGGCCGCGTCAGCGGCCATAATCCAGGGTCATCTACCCTCCGGAGGGTCAGGAGCGAGGGGAATCAGGGAAAGCAGGTGAGGCCGGGCCCGCCTGTTTTCCCTGCTTCCTCGCGTTTTCCTGGAGCCTCCTGAGGGGGTAGTGCGCCTCAGGAGGTTGTGCGTGTACATGTTTGACAAGAGATCCGTATCCACATCGTTCGCTGGCCGAGAGCTGATTCTTGAGACCGGCGAGAGGGCCCGGCAGGCGTCCGGCGCGGTCACCGCCATCTATGGTGACACCGTCGTGCTCTGCACCGCGGTCATCGAAGACAATCCCAACCCCGACGTGAGCTTCCTTCCCCTCCGCGTTGACTTCGAGGAGAAGATGTATGCCGTGGGGCGCATCCCCGGCGGCTTCTTCAAGCGCGAGGGGCGACCGTCGGGCGACGCCACGCAGGTCGCCCGCTCCATCGACCGACCGATTCGCCCGCTGCTGCCCTCCGGGCTGCGCAACGAGGTGCAGGTCATCTGCACCCCCCTGTCGGCCGAGAACCGGAACTCGGCGGAGATCGTCGCCATGACCGGCGCCGCCGCCGCCATGCATCTGACGCCGGCTCCCTTCGAGGGACCGTTCGCCTGCGCGCAGGTCGCGTGGCTGGACGGCGAGCTGATCCTCAACCCCTCCTTCGAGGAGCGTGAGGAGGGCCGCATGGACCTGACGGTCGCCGCAGGACCGATGGGCGTGCTGCAGGTCGAGCTGGGCGGTGACGAGGTCCCCGAGGACATAGTGCTGCAGGGCATCCGCATGGCCCACGCGGCCTGCCTGCCGGTGTGCGAGGCCATTGAGGAGCTGCGGGAGCAGGCCGGCAAGCCCAAGCGGGAGTATCCGCTCTGGCAGCCCGCCCCGGAGGTCAATGACGCGGTGCTGGCCCGCACCGAGGACATCCGGGAGGCCATTCAGTCGCCCGACAAGAAGGGCCGCCAGCAGGACCTCGACCGGATCGCCGATGAGATCGCCGAGCAGTTCCAGGACCTCGACGACGCTCCGCAGCAGATCCAGGAGGCCATGTACGAGGTTCAGAAGAGGCAGATGCGCCGTATCCTGCTCGAGGAGCGGCGCCGCGTGGACGGCCGTGGGCCCAAGGACATCCGGCCGCTGGACGTGAAGGCCGGCCTGCTGCCGCGCACCCACGGCTCGGCACAGTTCACACGCGGCGAGACCCAGGTCCTCTCTACGGTCACCCTCGGCGCCACGCGCGATCAGAAGCTGATCCGCACCCTCGAGGAGGAGGAGTACCACCGCTTCATGCACCACTACAACTTCCCGCCCTTCTGCGTGGGCGAGACGCGCGCACTGCGCTCCGCCAGCCGGCGGGAGATCGGGCACGGCGCGCTGGTGCAGCGCTCCCTGGAGCGGATGCTTCCGCCCGAGGAGGAGTGGCCCTACACCACCCGCGTTGTCTCGGAGGTGCTGGAGAGCAACGGCTCCAGCTCCATGGCGTCCTGCTGCGCCAGCTCGCTGGCGCTCATGGACGCGGGCGTGCCGGTCAAGGCCCAGGTGGCGGGCATCTCGGTCGGGCTGCTGTATGAGGATGAGGACGACTACATCCTTCTGACCGACATACAGGGTCTCGAGGACGCCTCCGGTGACATGGACTTCAAGGTCACCGGGACCGAGAACGGCGTCAATGGCCTGCACCTGGACATCAAGGTCAAGGGCCTGCCCGAGGCTGTGCTCGCCGAGGGGCTGCAGCAGGCGCGAGAGGCGCGGCTGCAGATCCTGGAGCGGATGAACGAGGTCCTCCCCACCCCGCGCGAGACCCTCTCGCCCTACGCCCCGCGGATGGTCGCCATCCAGGTGCCGGTGGACAAGATCGGCCTGGTTATCGGCCCCGGCGGCAAGACCATCCGCAAGTTCGAGACCGAGCTCGACGTCAACATCGACGTCGAGGACGACGGGGTCGTGAAGATCTTCGGCGAGAACGCAGAGAACGTGGAGAAGGTCAAGGCCGCGATCCACGACCTCACCCGCGAGGTCCAGGTCGGCGAGGTCTTCACCGGCAAGGTGGTGACCATCACCGACTTCGGCGCCTTCGTGGAGGTGTTGCCGGGCCGCGACGGCCTGCTGCACATCTCCGACATCGAGCACCAGCGGACCAACAAGGTCGAGGACGTGCTCAGCCTCGGGGACGAGGTGACCGTGAAGGTCACCGAGGTGGAGAGCGACGACAAGATCCGCCTCTCCCGCAAAGCCCTCCTGGACCGCGGGGGCGGCAACGGCGGCCGCAAGGGCGGCGGTGGCGGGAAGAGCCGCGGCAAGCGCGGCGGCAGATCAAAGGGGTCCCCAAGCAAGCAGCAGCAGGACAGCAAGCAGCGCGAGAAGCCTCAGAGCGGCGACTCCGAGGGCCCTGCCTCCGGAGCGTACTTCCGCGACAAGAAGAGCTGATCAGCACACCTGCTGACGATGATCGGCCGGGGTCGTCTTTCTGACCCCGGCCCGCGCATGTACGCACCAGGGCCTGCCCGCCGCCTCTCTCAATCACTGCGGGCCGGGGCGCGGGCGAAGCCGTGAACGTGGAGAGAGACGCGCAGGCGTCTCCGGGCGCCCCCGCGCCGTTCGACTCAGGTGGCGCAAGAGGGAAGCGGCCCCTCGCACCGCAGGCCAGCACCCCAGGCGTTCGGACGGTACCTGAAGGAACCTTGCCGGCGGGAGGAGAATTGTCTATGCTGCCCGCCCGCACGGGGTGATAGCGAACCTGAGGTGAGGTGAGTGCCATGGCGCAGATACGAGTGATGGTCTCCGGGGCCGGCGGCAGGATGGGCCGCACCGTCATCGCGGCCGTGATGGACGCCGAAGATATGCAGGTCGTCGGGGGGGTGGACCCGGCATATCCCGAGACTCCTCTCTCGGAGTTGGTCTCCGGAGCGCCCAAGGTCCACATCGCCACGACGGTCGAGGATGGCATCGAGAAGTTCGACCCCGAGGTTATGGTGGACTTCACGCAGCCGTCGGCACTGATGCACAACCTCCCCACCGCGCTGCGCGAGGGCGTGGCATGCGTGGTGGGCACCACGGGCTTCACTCAGCGCCTCCTCGACGAGATCTGTGAGCTGTGCGATCAGTGCGCCACGCCGGCAGTGATCGCGCCCAACTTCAGCATCGGCGCCAACCTGATGATGGAGTTCGCGGCCGATGCCTCGCCGCTCATGGACTACGCCGCCATCATCGAGGCCCATCACGAGAACAAGCTCGACGCTCCCTCCGGCACCGCCATGGCCACCGCCGAGCGGATGCGGGAGAGGCGCGGTGAGGACTTCAAGCAGCAGCAGACCGAGCACTTCGGTCTTGGTGGCGTCCGCGGTGGCGAGCATGGCGGGGTCTCCATCCACAGCATCCGCATGGCCGGTGTCGTCGCCAACCAGACCGTGATCCTCGGCGGCCTGGGTGAGACGCTGCGCATCGAGCACGTCACTACCGGCCGGGAGTGCTTCATGCCCGGTGTGCTGCTGGCCATTCGCGAGGTGCGCCACCTCGACGGCCTGGTCTGCGGCCTCGAGGAGCTGTTGATGAACACCTGACCTCGCGGGCGGGGGCCGCGAGGCACACTGACGTATGCGCTCAACATCGTTTGAATAGGTGCAGGCGTATGGCTTTTCGTGTCGGAGTCGTCGGTGTCGGTCCCGTGGGGGACAGGATCCTTCGCGTGCTCAAGGAGCGCAGCTTCCCCATCGAGGGCGATCCCGTGGTGATGGCCACCAGGGAGCGCGCTGAGACGCTCGCCGGCGAGGAGGTGCTGGTCCGCGAGGTCGCTCCGGAGCTGTTTGACGGTCTCGACGTGGCGTTCTTCGCCGGCCGGGAGGGCGCCAAGGGCGCCAGCGTGCAGTGGGGGGAGGTGGCGACTGAGGCCGGCGCCTGGGTCATCGACAACGGCAGCGACTTTCGCCTCGAGCCCGGCTACCCACTGATCGTCCCCGAGGTCAATATGGACGCGGTGACAGGCGAGAGCCGCCACATCTGCAGCCCCAACTGCTCCACGATCCAGATGGTGGTGGCTATCGCCCCGATCCATCGCGCCGCCGGCATCAAGCGCATCGTGGCCTCCACCTACCAGTCCGTCTCCGGCTGGGGCCAGGCGGCCATGGAGGAGTTCGAGCAGCAGGTCCAGCAGTACGCCGCCGGTGAGGCGGTGCAGTTCGACCCCGCCATCTTCTCCAGGCCCATCGTCTTCGACTGCCTGCCGCACATCGATCGCTTCCTGAAGTCGGGCTACACCAAGGAAGAGATGAAGATGGTGCACGAGACGCGCAAGATCATGTCCGAGCCCGACCTGCCCATCACCGCTACGACCGTGCGCGTGCCCGTGGTCATCGGCCATGCGGAGTCCCTGAACCTGGAGCTTGAGGAGCCGCTAAGCCGGGATGAGGCGCTGGAGATCCTCCGCGATCGGGCACGATCGCCCGGGGTCACGGTCATCGACGACCCCCAGAGCCTGCAGTATCCGTCGCAGGCCGACTGTCTGGAGGACCGGCACAAAGACGCCGTGCTGGTGGGCAGGGTGCGCGAGGACCCGACCGTAGAGCACGGTCTGAACCTGTGGTGCGTGTCCGATAACCTGCGCAAGGGCGCGGCCACCAATACGGTGCAGATCGCCGAGGGCCTCATCGAGCGCGGCCTGCTGGACTGACGACGACGCGCCCTGATGCCGAATGCGGATGAAGTCCATCTTGAGGTGAGAGCGATGCCCGAGCTTGGGAACCTGATCACCGCCATGGTCACGCCCTTCGACGATGAGCTCAAGGTGGACTACGATCGGGGGGCGGAGCTGGCCAGGCGGCTCGCCGACGCCGGCTCGGACATCCTCGTCTCCGGGACCACCGGGGAGTCCCCCACTACTACGGACGACGAGAAGCTGCAGATGTACCGCGTCGTGCGGGAGGCGGTGGGCGATGATGTTGCCGTCATGGCCGGCACCGGCTCCAACAACACGGCCGCGTCCGCGGCGCTTACAAAGAGGGCCGCCGAGACCGGCGTTGACGCCATCATGCTGGTCGGACCGTACTACAACAAGCCCTCCCAGGAGGGCTTCTACCAGCACTTCGCCACCATTGCCCGCAACACCGACCTGCCGGTCATCGTCTACAACGTTCCGGGGCGCACCGGCAAGAACATCGAGGCCGCCACCGTCCTGCGCCTCGCAGAGGACATCCCCAACATCATCGGCTGCAAGGAGGCCAGCGGGGACCTCGCCCAGATCGCGCAGATCTGCGCCGGGGCACCGGAGGGCTTCCGGGTGTGGTCGGGCGATGACAGCATGACGCTCCCCGTGCTGTGCGTGGGCGGGGTGGGCATCATCTCAGTGGCCTCGCACATCGCCGCCGAGGAGATCGGGGAGATGATCGAGGCCTTCCACGCCGGCGACACCGGCCGCGCCAGGCAGCTCCACCACCGGCTCACGCCCCTGTTCGACGCTCTCTTCTTGCCCTCGGGCAATCCCCCGTGCGTGAAGCGCGCGCTTGAGGTGTGCGGCTTCCCGGTGGGCGGCACACGGCTGCCGGTGGTGCCCGCCACCGAGAAGGATACTGAGACGATCCGTGCCGTCTGCGAGGAGCTGGGCTACGCCTAACGCCGCTATCGAGGGCGCCGGGAGGACCCGTGCCCTCCCCGTGCCATGTGCCGTTCCCTGGCACGCACGTTCCCACGGGGAACTGCGCAACCTGACCCGCTTGCGAGCCTCCGCACATCCCTGTGCGTGCGTCGCTCCGGGCGGTCGATGCTCGCCGACAACGACCCCGGCGGGAACGGAGGCCCGCCCCTCCAGACCGCACGGCGAACGGCTCTATGGAGGCCGCTCCGAGAGCAGCGAGAGAGAGACCTGAGCGCTCCTGGGAGGTTGCCGCATGTCCTGGGACTACCCCCAGCTTCTTGACGAGATCGCCGGGCAGATCCGCACCTGCACGCGCTGTCGCCTGTGCGAGGGGAGGACGCAGGCGGTGCCCGGCGTGGGGCCCCCGGACGCGGAGATCATGTTCGTCGGCGAGGCCCCCGGCCAGGACGAGGACCTTCAGGGCGAGCCCTTCGTGGGACCGGCGGGACGGGTCCTGACCGACCTGCTGAAGAGCAATGGGATCGCGCGCGAGGACGTCTACATCACCAACATATGCAAGTGCCGCCCGCCCCAGAACCGCGACCCCCACCCCGATGAGGTAGAGGCCTGCCGCGAGTTCCTCGACGGCCAGATCGCCTGCATCCGGCCCACCCTCATCTGCACCCTCGGCGCCCCGGCGCTGAAGACCGTGCTGGACGACGCCACGCTCTCGGTCATGAAGCTCAACGGCACGACCGTGGAGCGCCACGGCCTGACCTTCGTTCCCCTCATTCACCCCGCCGCCGGCCTGCATCAGGAGCGCATGCGCGAAGGCATCAAGGAGGGCTTCCGCCGCCTCGGCGAGATCATCGCCGAGCGCCGCTGACGCGAGGGCGGCATCGCCTCCGTTGTCCCGGCCGATTGAACGACTCGGGACGGCAACGACTCCCGGGCATACTCCCCGATGCCGCTGATGGACCTCGCCCCACTGCTATCCCGGAAGGACAACTCCTGCTGGGCGCGAACTCTTGTCCTTGCAGGAGGGGCCCCGCCGTGGGGGCCTGTGCAAGAGGCTGCGAGACCACTGCGGGCCGCGGGGTGGGCGGGCCGCGCTGCATTGAGGTGGGAACGTGCTCTACACCGCGTCGCTTGAGGACATCCGCGCGGGCAAGGTCACCGACGTCTACTTCACCCGCACCAGGCGAATCCTGGAGGAGAAGGACGCCTCCAGGCAGGTCGTCGCCGAGATCCACTGCACCTCGCTGCCCGACGGCTGGACGTGGGGGGCGCTGGTGGGCGTCGAGGAGGTGGCCGCGGCGCTGGAGGGCCTGCCCATTGACGTGCACTGCGCGCCGGAGGGGAGTCTCTTTCTCTGCCGCGAGCCCGTCATGCGCATCGCAGGCGACTACGCCGCCTTCGCGGAGATGGAGACGGCGGTGCTGGGGCTGCTCTGCCAGGCCTCCGGCATCGCCAGCCGCGCCACGCGGGTCCGTGTCGCCGCCGAGGACCGCACCGTCATCAGCTTCGGCGCCCGCCGCGCCCATCCCGCGCTGGCGCCCACCATCGGCCGCTCGTGCTACGTCGGCGGGTGCGACGGAGTGGCCGTGGTGCGGACCGGCGAGATGCTGGGCCTGCAGCCCTCCGGCACCATGCCCCACGCCCTCATCCTGGTCGCCGGCGACCTCGCCACCGCTCTGCGCTGGTACGATGAGGTGCTGGAGGACGACGTCCCCCGCGTGGCGCTGGTGGACACCTTCAACGACGAGAAGTTCGCCGCCCTGGAGGCCGCCGAGGCCCTGGGCGAGCGCCTCGACGCCGTCCGCATCGACACCCCCGGGAGCCGCCGCGGCGACTGGCAGGAGCTCTTGCGCGAGGTGCGCTGGGAGCTGGACCTGCGCGGCCATGAGCACGTGAACCTCTTCCTCTCCGGCGGCCTCGACGAGTACTCCATCCCACAGTACAACCAGTGGGCCTCGGGCTACGGCGTGGGCACCTCGCTCTCGGGCGCGCCGCCTGTGAACCTGGCCATGGACATCGTGCAGATCGAGGGCGAGCCCATCACCAAGCGCGGCAAGCTCTCCGGCGTCAAGAACGTGGCCGTGTGCCCCTCCTGCGGGAGCCGGACGCTCATCCCCGAGGGCCGCGGGGTCTCCGAGATCTGCGCCTGCGGGGCACGCACCGAGATGCTTCTGCAGCCGCTCATGGAGCAGGGCGAGATCGTCGCCGAGCCGCCCTCCCTCGAGGAGATCAAGTCCCGCTGCAGCCAGCAGGTGGAGCACTGGACGCGTGCCCATCCGGAGGCCGTGGACTGGATCGAGCGATGACGCATCGACCCATCTCCCACAGGACAGGAGCGAAAGTCCCATGAGCAGTGCCGTTGTGGTCATCGACATGCTCAACGACTTCGTGCGCGAGGACGGCGCCCTGACCTGCGGCGACCGCGTGCGCGATATCATCGAGCCCATCCGCCGGCGCATCGAGCAGGCCAGGCGAGACGGCGAGATCGTCATCTATATGTGCGACAGCCATCGCCCTGACGACCCCGAGTTCGAGCAGTACCCCCCACACGCGGTGCAGGGCACCGAGGGCGCGGAGGTCATCGATCAGCTGGCGCCGGCCGAGGGGGACTACGTGCTTCCCAAGCGCCGCTACTCGGCATTCCACCAGACTCAGCTTCTCCTGGCGCTGCTGGAGAATGGCGTCAGGGAGCTGGAGCTGACCGGGGTGTGCACGAATATCTGCGTGCTCTACACCGCCGCCGACGCCGTCAGTTGGGGATTCGAGGTCTCGGTGGACGCCTCCCGCGTGGCCGCCCTCGACGACGAGGCGCACGAGATCGGTCTGGGACAGTTGGAGGATGTTCTGGGTGTGGCGGTGAACAGGTAACAACTGCGCCGGTCAGGCCGGCGCCGGCGTATAGTGTACGGCAGCGCCGTGTCTGGCGTGCCGCCGCCAAAATGAAGGTGGTCCGTCTTCACATGAGCAACTCCGAGCCTGACCTCCGCTCCCGCTTCACGGGGTGCCTGCTGGCGGCTGCAATCGGCGACTGCCTGGGCGCGGCCTATGAGGGCTACAGCGGCAGCGACATCGCCGAGGCCTACTACGACGGCCGCTTCCAGCCCTCCTCCATGACCATGGGCGACTGGACCGACGACACCTCCATGCTCGTGGCCACAGCCAAGTCAGTGGCCGCCCAGGGCGAGGTGCATGGTGAGGACCTGGCCCAGCGCTACCTGGCGTGGTTCGAGGCCGGCGGCCGGGGCATCGGCCGCGCCACATACCACGCCATGAAGCGTATCCAGGGCGGCACCGACTGGCGCGAGGCGGGAGAGAAGGGGGAGTACGCCGCCGGCAACGGCGTTGCCATGCGCGTGGCCCCAATCGGGCTTCTCCACATCCGAGACCTGGCCGGGCTGGAGGAGGATGTCCGGACCTGCGGTATCATCACCCATCGCAACGAGGAGGCCATCGCCGGCGGCATCGCGATGGCCTACGCCGTGGCCCGCGCGGCCGCCGGGCGGCTGGATCCGGAGACCATCATTCTGGAGGTGCTCGACCGCCTGGAGCCCTGTCGCGTCGCCGACGGCCTCTCCGAGTGCGCCCGCCTGCTGGAGGCCGATGAGCCACCGCTGAAGGCGCTGCCACAGCTCCGCCTGGGCGGGGCATCCTTTGAGACCGTCCCCACGGCCTTCTACTGCTTCTTGCGCACCACCGAGGACCTGCAGGAAACCCTGGTCTCCTCCATCGTGGCGGGCGGCGACACAGACACCCGCGCCTGCATGGCCGGCGCCATCTCCGGCGCCTACAACGGCCGGGAGGCCATCCCCGCGCGCTGGCTGAGCCAGCTTCCCCTCCGCACAGGCATTGAGGGCGTGGCGGAGCAGCTCTGCGACGTCGTCACCGGCACGTGACCGTCGCGTGTGTGTCTCGCAAAGGACCGCACGCGCCCGCAGGCGAACTCTCTCGCGGTGATTCCCATGGCTGACACGACCCGACCCGCGTGGGCCGACGGCTTCTTCCTTGTCCGCGATGAGATGCAGGCCTGGATCGACGCCGCCCTGCACCGCCACCGGCATATCCCATATCAGGGCGGCCACGATGAGGGCACCTTCATCGCCTCCTGGTTCGGCTTCCACCAGCTCTTCGGCGATCAGCGCGTGGTGCAGTTCGCCCGCCATCTGCGCGACGGCTTCGCGCGGTGGGCGCGCGAGAACATGCTGCACGGCTTCTACCGTGAGGGAGAGGCCCACCATCAGACCGAGATCTTCACCTTCTTCCTCTGCCGCCTGTGGCAGGCCGCCCCCGATGACGATACCGCCGAGCTCATCGTGGACGCCGCCCACCACATCGGCAACTGGGTGGAGGGCTTCCCCCAGTGGTATGACTGGGAGCGTAGGCGCTTTCTGAGCTGGCGCATCGGCACCGAACGCGTCGGCGCCGAGGACGCCTGCGGCTACGAGGTGCCGGATCACTTCCGCCTCATCCAGATCGCTCTCGTAGCCCATCGGATCACCGAGCAGCAGCGCTACCTGGACCTGTCGGCGGGCTACGGCGAGCGCTGGGCCCAGGCCATCCTCGATGCCCCGGTGGATAAGCCTCCCACGGTCCTCCGCTCCGGCGAGTCCGCCGACGACGAGGAGGAGATCCGGCGGGCCGTCGGCGCCCACCACCAGACCGGCTCGGCGCTGGAGCGAGTCGAGCCGCACGTCCCCGCAGGCACCGTCGATGTGATGCTGGATCTGTTCGCCCTCACCGGAGAGCAGGTCTACGCCGACGCTGCGAGGCGGCTGTGCCGGGCCCTGTTGCCCGCACTCAGCGACCCCTACTCGAATCCCCCGGGGGCGCTGGTGAATCGCTATCGCATCGCCACCGGCGACACCTCGCTCGATGACGAGATCCGCGAGCGCTTTACCGCCGGCATTGAGGAGACGCTCGGCGGCCTGGATGGCATGTTGCGCTTCCTGAAACAGACGCGTGTGAGCGGCTACGCCCTCGCCGCCGCCCGCCTCTACTGCTCTCTGGCCGACAACCCCTTCGCGGAGGGTCGGCTGGGGGAGTACGCGAAGCGCTATGAGGATCTGGTGGGGGAGCGCCCGGCCGTGGGCACGCGCGAGGAGTCGCCGGCGATGGTCATCGAGACCTTCAATCCCGAGCCCGTGGCGGGCATCGGCAAGCGCAGCGACATGGTGCGCTGGGCGTGGGAGAATCGGATGGGCGGTTTGCGCCCGACCTCCTCGCCTCCCCCGCCCACGCTGATGCTCGCCTGGCAGCTTCTCGGCGACGAGAAGCTGGCCGCCCATGCGC
>JBNGDZ010000041.1:0-16557 GCA_049975765.1 Armatimonadota bacterium | reverse complement strand
TGAAGGACCGCAGAGGCTTCACGCTCATTGAGCTGCTGGTGGTGATCGCGATTATTGCGATCCTCGCCGCAATCCTGTTCCCGGTGTTCTCCCGGGCCAGGGAGAAGGCGCGGGCAACCGCATGTCTGTCGAACGTCAAGCAAGTTGGCCTGGCATTCACGATGTACTCGTCGGACTATGACGAGTGCACCGTGGGGACGTGGTGTGGGTACCCGGAGACCATCTGGGCGCATCTGCTCTATCCTTACATCGCCAACGAGCAGATCTTCAACTGCCCCTCGGACGAGTACAAGATCCAGTGGACTGCAGGAATCAACCCCGACACCGGCGCCGCCGACCGCCGCATGGCCTTCGGCTACAACACCAGCTACGGTTGGGACAGAGTCCCCGAGCATCAGGGCCCCGGGCGGGCCTGGAGCTACGGCCTGCGCAGCATCGCCGCCATCGTGGCGCCGGCTGAGTGCATCTGGATGGCCGACAGTCGCTTCTACCATCCCTCCACCTACGGGTACACCATCCGCGACACCGTCCAGATACACAACTCTGGAGCCTGGCCCAACCCGAGGCACAACGAGGGCTGCAATGTCTCCTTCATGGATGGACACGCCAAGTGGCTGAGCTTCTCGTACCTGCGCTCCGCCGACGCCAACCATCACTGGTACGTGGACAACGAGCCGCATCTGCCGTAGTCAGTGCAGTCGCTCCGCGACGACCGCGTATGCAAGGCGGGCGCGTCCGCTTCGGGCGCGCCCGGCTGCTCTGTCTGCATCCGGGCGCGCCCCATGCAGTTCTGGAGGGGCTGGCGGCCGTGAGGGGCCGGACGTCCTCACCGCCCCCGAAGCTCTTGGTCGGTCCGCGGGCTCTCGGCTTGGGCCACGAGCCGGCGGACCGGCGCCGAAAGGGATGATCGGAGATGACCGCAGACATCGGAGCGCCGGCCGTGGTGCTCGCCGTCGTGGCGCTTGCGCTCGGCGCCATCGGGCCGAGCCCCGCCCGCGCTGCGCCGCCCGTGCCCCTGGCGGACATCGAGCGCATGGCTCTGGCCGCGCTTCCCGACGGTCGTCTCCTCGGGGTCGCCCTCAGCCGGAGCGAGGACGGGACCCGGGTGATGGCCCGCTCCAGCGGGAACGGCGGCCACACCTGGGGCGAGGCCGGGCCTCTGCTCGACCTTCCTGATGCCGAAGCCTGGCTTGACCTGCAGGTGCTCGTAGATGATGCCGGGGAGCTGCACCTGTTCCTGCTGGGCAGCGATGTGGCCGACGCCACCGCCGAGCTGGCGGAGGACCTGCCGCACGGCCTCACCGCTGGCATCCGCGGCAGGCAGAGGAACGTCTGGCACGCCGCCTCCAGTGGGGGCGGGCGGCGGTGGTCCGCCGCTGAGCTGATCTGGATCGGCGCCGTGGAGGCCCTTACGTCGGTCGCCCAGCTCGACAGCGGGCGCATCGTGCTCCCCTTCGCGCACAACATGGGCAGGAGCTGGCGGAGCCGTGGCGGTGGACCGGCCGCCTTCACCTACATCGGCAGCCACGACGTGACCGTCCTGTGCTCCGACGACGGCGGCGACACCTGGCAGGTCGCCGGCGGTGACCTGAGCGTGGCGCAGATGGACCTCTACGCGCACGGGGCAGCCGGGCCGCAGGTCATCGAGCTGCCGGACGGCCGCGTGTGGATGCTTATCCAGACCCAGAGGGGACGGCTTTACGAGAGCTTCTCACCCGAGGGAGGCGAGTGGAGCCGGCCCGCCCCCACGAATCTGCTGGCCTCGGACACGCCCCCGGAGCTGCTGCGCCTCCCTGACGGCCGACTGGTGCTGCTGTGGAGCAGTTGCCTGCGCTACCCGTGGGAGTACGGCAACCGGCACGCCCTTCACGCCGCCATCTCCGATGACGGCGGCAGATCATGGCGCGGCCACCGGGAGATCGCCCGGGATCCGGACCGCCGGGAGCCTCCACCGCCGTCCGGCGACTTCGGGACAGGCTCCCCCTCCGCATGTGTTACGCCGGACGATACGGTGCTCTTCTTCGCCGGCCTGGGGCCCGACCAGACCAAGCTCTACGAGCTCGACCCGCAGTGGCTGCTGGAGACCCGGCACGAGGCGGACTTCGTGGAGCGCCCAGAGGAGTGGATACGCTTCGGCACCTGCGGCGTGGAGATCCTGCCCCATCCCGATCCGCGCCGCGGCGCCAGCGTCATCAGCATCACCAGGCCTGAGCGGGATTGGCCGGCGGGCGTGACGTGGAACTTCCCTCTCGGTGCCGAGGGGCGCCTGTCGCTGCGCGTGCTGGTCCGCGAAGGCCTGCGGAGCGCACTTCTGGGACTGACCGATCACTTCTCCAAGCCCTGGGACCTGGAGGACAGCTACTACAACGTCTTCTCCCTGGAGCGGGGCGAAGACGGGCGAACGCTCGGCACCGAGGGGCTGACGCCGGGGGCATGGCACAACCTGGAGCTGGCGTGGTCCGTCCGGGCCAGGCGGTGCCAGGTGCGGATTGACGGCCGGGAGGTCGGCGAGCTGCCGCTGCGGCGCGAGGCGGCCGGGGTCTGCTATCTGAGAGTCCGCCTCACGGCGGAGGAGACTGACGAGGCCGGCCTGGCCATCGAGTCTGCAGCGGTCGAGATAGAGCCGGGATAGCTCAGCAGGAACGCGCGCAACAGCCGTCAGCGGAGGAACAGATGAGTGTGACGCAGATCGGCGCGGCATGTCAGATTGCGGCGATGGTGCTGATCCTGGCGCTGGCCGCTGGAGCCACGCCCGGTATCGCCGGGCCCCAGGCCCCGACAGTGCTGTCCACGGAGCGCAGAATGGTGATCGTGAGGCTGCCTGACAGTCGTCTGCTGGGCACCTTCGTGGACACTGCCGATGGGCGGCGCTGCATCATGGGTCGCTACTCGTCCGACAACGGCTTCACGTGGACGGAGCCGGAGGTGCTGCATGCACTGCCGGACGTCACGCCAGCCTGGGGCGGCCCGGAGACGCTGGTGGACAGCGAGGGGGAGCTGCACCTCTTCCTGATGCGGCGCGCCGAGGCCCAGGACCCCATGCCTGCGGAGTACGAGGGCGTCGCGCACGGCCATGCCAACGGCTATGGCGGCCGCCTGATCAACATCTGGTACGTGCGCTCCAGCCAGGGGCGGACGCAGTTCACCGACCCCCGGCTGATCTGGTGGGGGTATACCGGCTCGCTCAACTCCGTCATCCAGATGGAGGGCGGGCGCATGCTGCTGCCCTTCAGCGCCACCGCCGGACGCTCGTGGGCCGACCGCGGCGAGGGCTTTCTGCAGTTCGCCTACATGGGCAGCTTCAACAGCACGCTCATCTACTCCGATGACGGGGGCGACACGTGGATGAGTGCGGCCAATCCCGTCATGGTCGAGGCGCCGGTCCATCAGACCTACGGCGCCATCGAGCCGGTGGTCGTTCAGCTCTCCGACGGTCGGGTCTGGATGCTCATCCGAACCCAGTGGGGCCGCTTCTACGAGTCCTTCTCCAACGATGGCACGCACTGGTCGCCGGCGCGGCCCACGGATATCATCAACTCCGACTCCCCCGCCGGACTCGTGCGGCTCGATGACGGCAGGCTGGTCCTCTTCGCCAACCGGTGCCTGCGCTTCCCGTATGCCTTCGGCGGCCGGCACGTGCTGCACGCCGCGGTCTCCACGGACGATGGGAGGACCTGGCGCGGTTGGCGGGAGGTGGCGCGCGACCCAAGGCGCGAGGAGCCGCCGCCACCCGGTGGGGACTTCGGCACCGCCTACCCCATGCCCGCGGTCGCCAACGACGGCAGGGTCATCTACTCCACCGGCCAGGGCGAGGGCCGGGCGCTGCTGATGCTCCTCGACCCCGAATGGCTCATGGCCACGGGCCACGAGTCCGACTTCACCGGGGACGGCCGCGAGGAGTGGTCCATCTTCGGCACACGGGGAGTCGGCTTCAGGCCACACCCGGCTGACCCGAATGCCGCGGTGCTCAGCCTGCGCAAGACCAGCCCGGACTGGCCGGCCGCGACCACGTGGAACTTCCCCATTGGCGCTCGGGGGCGCCTGCGCATGAGGCTGATGCTGGTGCGAGGCTTCGGCGGCGCGCTGATCGGCCTCACCGATCACTGGTCGGCGCCCTTCGATGAGGAGGACCACCTCCACAACCTGTTCAACGTGTGGATCGACCGCGGCGGGATACTTCGCGACGGGCGGCGCGTCAAGCCGGGCGAGTGGCACGACCTCAGCCTCGACTGGTCCACGACCGGCAGCCGACGCTGCCGCGTGTCGCTGGACGGTGAGCACGTGGCGACCGTGCCGCTCCGGCGGCAGACCGATGGCGCAAACTACCTGCGCGTTCGCTCGACGGCGGCGGAGACGGACCTCCGGGGCATGATGATCGAGTCCGTCGCCGTCACGATTGAGCCGTGACGTTGGCGGCGAACCCGGGAGGAATCGCCCTGCGCGCCGGTCAAGAGGCCACACTCGCGCCGGACCAGACCGCTTGAGGCCGAAGGGCTTGAGGACGCTCGTGATGTGCGCTGTAGTGGACGGCCGGAGAGCGCGTGTGGTCTCCTGGAGCTGTCTCCGCGCGGCAGTGGCGGCGCTGCTGCTCTGCTCGGTTGCGGAGCCGGCGCCGCCGGAGGGCCAGGTCACGCTCGCCGGCCGGGACCTGGCAATCGTGCTCGATACGCACCACGGCCTGGGCGTGAGCCGGATTGAGGCCCGCTCGGCTGAGGGCGCAACGGTGATCGCCGCACACTCCCGCCCCCGCAGGCTCTTCCAGGTGATGCTCGCGGGCGATGCTGCCGATACGGGCATCGACTCCACCGCCATGCAGGTCGTCTCCGCCCACGGCTCCCCGTCGTCGGGGCAGATGCTGACGCGCCACCGGCCGACCGGGCTGCAGGCGCGGCTGCGGTGGTCGCGGTCCGGCGCTGACGAGCTGGAGCTGTCTCTGGCGCTGCGATCTCGCGAGGCGGCGGAGGCGCACCTGGTGTGGCCGGTGCTGGAGGGCCTGCTGGGCGACGCCGATCCCGACATAGTGTGGTACTTCCATCCCCGCAGCGGCGGCATCTACAGCAGCCGCCCCGCCGACCTGGCCTCCAACTACGGGCAGTACGTGCGGCTGCAGTTGATGGGCTGCTTCACCGCCGATGGGCTCGGGCTCTACGTGATCAACAAGGATACCGATATCCGCCGCCGGAGCTTCGAGCTTGTCAAGCGCGTCCCGGGCCGCCAGCCCCGTGTCCTGCACGACGAGTATGGCTTCCAGAACTGGGGCGGGCTGGCCGAGACTCCCGGCGTGGGCATGGCGATCCAGTCCAGGAGCCTGCAGCTCGCACGGGGGCAGCTCCGCGAGCTGCCGCCGGTGGCGCTGGGCCTCACGAGCGGCGGCATCCAGGAGGCGATCGCCCGCTACCGCGACTGGGCGGAACGCTGGTGCGAGGCGTCGAGGACGCCGTGGTTCCGCGAGGCCTTCAACTACCGCTGCGTGCGCATCTTCGATGATGGGAGCCCTGAGGAGGTGCTGGACTCACTGGCGGGAGACCAGTTCGACCTGCTGCACTACATGGTGCAGGCGGAGCACCGCAACGGTGCCTACGGCTTCCGGGAGGACTGGGGAGTTGAGGGCCTGCGGCGGCTGGTCGGAAGGCTGCACGCTCGCGGCGTGCGCAGCAGCCACTACGTGGAGGGCTACATCGCGCACGAGACGACGCAGGTCTACCGGGAGCATGGCGATCAGTGGGGGCAGAAGCGCGGTGGCGAGAACGTGGTGGCCTTCGGCAACATGGCCATGTGCCCGTCGGCGACCGGCTGGCACGAGTGGCTGGCGGACGCCACCACGCGCATCGTCCGGGAGCTGGACTTCGACGTTATCTACCTCGACGAGCTGGGCTTCGGGACGCTTGACAAGTATGTGTGCGAGAACAGCAACCACGAGCACCCGCCACTGTATCGCGGGATCGAGAGCACCAGGAGGCTGCTGGGCCGCGTGCGCAGCGCGCTGCGCGAGGTCAAGCCTGGCACGCCGCTGGTCACGGAGGGCCCGGCGGTGGACCAGCTCTTCACGGTCCTCGACGGCGTCCAGGACTACGGCTGCCGCGACGCCTATCACCACCCCGAGTGGTACCGTACTCCCGTGCACTGGGTCCGCTTCGCGCATCCGGACTTCAAGTTCTTTGACATTCGCGCGGGGGAGCCGCGGGACCGGGCCTGGCAGCTCAAGCGCATCCTGTTCAACGGCAACGGTTTCTGCTCCCATGGCCGCGGCCCGGCGCCGGATCGCGCCCTCGAGGATCGCATGACGCGGCTGTATCGCGATCACCGCGACCTCTTCTCGGGCGACGCGGTGACTCCTATGCTGCCCACGGAGCATCACGGGGTCTTCGCCAACCAGTTCGGCGAGGGCGGCAGGGAGATCGTCACCGTCTGCAACACCAACACCTACCCGGTGGCTGGCGAGCTGCTGACGCTGCCGCGCCGCGAGGGCAGCCACCTGGTGGATCTGTGGCAGCACCGCGATGTGCCCACCCGCCGGGTGCGCGACACCGATGTCCTGGTGCTTGAGCTCGCTCCGCGCGACGTCACGGTCGTGGGACGGCTTCCGCGCATCATCGAGGTCGGCCAGGAGGGCATCTGGCTCGACCTCGCTGCGCCGGCCCACGAGGTCGTGCTCAGGCGCGTGGGCCCGGACGGTCGCGTCGCGCGCCACCGCTCGCTGGGTGAGGGCGCGGCGGTGGATCTCGTCGCGGCGACCGAGGCAGGCCGCTACACGGTCACGGCGTCAGCGCTCGCGGACGGGCTCGTGGCCGACGAGCGGGTCCTGCCCGATCCGCGGAGCATCGATCTGGCGGACTTCGCCGAGGTCGCCAGCAGCGACGGGGACGCGACGCTCAGCGACGGCAGGGTGTCGTGGAGCCTGGAGTGGGACGAGGAGCACCCCGGGTGGGTGCAGCTCACCTGGGAGCGACCGCAACTCATCGGCATGTGTCACTACCGCTTCTCCCGAGGTGAGTACACGCCCCGGGACTGGAGCGTGCAGTATCGCGGAGAGCACGGGGAATGGATCACGCTGGCCAACAAGACCGATGGCGCGGACGATCACTTCCCGGCGGTGCGCACCGATGCCCTGCGCGCGGTCGTCAGGCAGGGCGGACGGTGGGCTAACCTCGCGGCGCTGATCGACTGGGAGGTGCGATGCGCCCCACCGCCGGCGGTAGAGCACGAGCGGTAGTGCAGCGACCGGGACGTGATGAGAGCCGTCATGATCGCGCAGACGCGCCGCAGGGTGGCAGGAGGAGGCACAATGGGCAAGGTCAACATCGGACTGATGGGCCTCGGGCACTGGGGGCGTGAGGCCTACACACCTATCCTGAAGGAGCACCCGGCGGCGAGGGTCGTGGCGGTCGCCGCGCGCAGCGAGGAGACCTTCGCCTTCGCCCGGGAGCAGTTCGGCAGCGAGATTGCCGAGCATAAGCAGCTGGGGGACCTCGCCGACGATCCCAGCGTGGAGGCGGTGATGATCGCGCTGCCCAACCGCCTGCACGGGGCGGCCGTGGAGGCCGCCGTGTGCGCGGGCAAGCACGTCTTCGTTGAGCCGCCGCTGGGCTTCGATGCCGGGGAGATCGGCCGCGTGATGGAGGTGGCCTCAGCCGCGGACACCATTGTCCAGACCGATCTGGAGCTGCGCTACACGCCGGTGCTGGACTTTGTAGCAGGGAAAGCCGCCTCGGGTGAGCTGGGCGAGGCGCTGATGGTCCAGGTGAGCCTGTGGTGCGGCTGGGGGTACGGGGGCCTGCAGTGGCGGGAGGAGGCGGAGGACCAGGGCTTCTTCCTGTGGCTGGGCTGCTGGTACGTGGACGTGATCGACAGGGTGCTCGGGAGCGCCCCGGTTCGAGCCGGCGTCATCGGCGGCCGGGCCATGAACGGCGACCTGATGGACTACGGCTGGGCCACGCTGGAGTACCCGGGTGGCAATCTGGGCCAGTTCCAGATGTCCCTGGTCGCGCCGGTGGAGCAGGAGACCACCGTGCGCATCACGGGCACGGAGGGCGAGCTTGAGGCCGACATCTGGACGGGGGTGTGCCGCTGGCATCGCAGGGGCGATCAGTGGCGGGAGGTCTCGATCCCCTGCGCGGAGCCCATCCACGGCTTTGCCGGCATGCGGGAGTCCATCGCCGACTTCCTGGAGTGCGTGCGCTCTGGTTCACGGCCACGGGCGGACCTGAAGGTCAGCAGGCGCGTACACGAGGCCGCTGTGGCCTGCATGCGATCCGATCAGACTGGGCAGATGGCCGACGTCGAGGCGCTGTAGGTCGCCCCACCGGCGCTGCTACCGGTAGATCTTGAGCATGTCGGTGCCCAGCAGCGGGAGGCGAACCGTGATCGCGGTGCCCTGGCGTGTGTACTGCAGCACCCCGTGGTGCACGCTCTCGATCCGCCGGGGGTCGCTGTCTGTGCGCACCGACACGGTTAGCTTTGCGATCGGCCGGAGGCTGTAGTTGGCGAGCGTCACCACGGCTCCGGCATCGCCCTCCAGGTAGAAGCTCTCCACGAGCCGCTCGCTGAGCGTCACGGGCTTTCTCACCCCGGCGTGGCGGACCGGGTCCAGCAGGTACTCGCGCTCGGCCTCGGGGTACTCCCAGGGATTGTAGCTCAACGCCCCGGGATCGAGATTCGACCAGCTTCCGCGCGTGGCCCACTCCAGCGGGTCGTCCGGGTCCGGAGCCGGCGAGCCCGCGGCGTCGCGAGCGGCGAGGGCCTCGCGGATGTAGCCCAGGCCGGGCATGAACCCCGAGATGAAGACCGTGCCCTCGCCCCGCTGAACCTGCGCGTGCAACGGCGCGCCGTCATCCGCCCGGCATGAGAGGGCCACCTTGGCCGATGGCTCCATGCGCACGGCCTGCCGAACGCCCAGCACCGCCATCGATCCCCGAGCGGACTCCACGGTCCCCTGGGGCTGCAGATTGAGCAGGTACCGGCCCGGCCCGGTGTGGTTCTGCAGCATCTCGACCTCGCCACGTACCAGGCCCAGCGCGTCATCCAGCGGTCTCAACGGGCGGTTGTACTCGTCCGCGACGGCGGCTCCGGGGGACATGTAGAGCGTGCCGCCGCTGGTGACCCACCGCGCGATGGGCTCCGCCGCGGAGCTGTGCAGGTTCGGACCGAAGAGATAGAGCGCCTCGTAGTCCGCCAGCCTCCCTGCTGCCACATCCTCCTCGCTCAGGAAGTCCACGGGGATCTGTGCGTGGGTGAGCGCCAGGTAGCTGTGCATACGGTCGTGGCCGTAAAGGTCCGTCTCGCCGACGGTCCAGATGTCCGACGTTGTGGAGTAGAGGAAGGCCACCCGCGAGGGCACGCGCCGGGCGTCCATCAGCAGGTCCTCGGCAGCGCCCACCTCGTGACACAGCTCCGCCATCGGCTGGTACATCGCCTCGTTCAGGTACCAGCCTGGCTCGTGGCCGGTGTAGTAGGGGCCGTAGGCGAAGCTGTGCAGGACCCTCGCGCCGCGCCCGAGGCTGCTGTAGGCCTTGAGCTTGACGTCGAGCGGCGTCCGCCCGTAGCTTGTGATGACGTACATGCCGATCTCCTGGTCATGTTGCCGGGTGGCGGCGCGGAGCAGGTCCACGTTGTAGCCGCAACACTGGTAGGTGGAGGCGATGTTCGACCAGTCCTCGCTCCACGCCATGCTCAGCGCACCGGTGCCGAAGATGTGGAAGTAGTCCGAGCCCTGCAGGTACATGTTCGCGCCGTAGACGGCGCCATCGCTGAAGTTCACGGTCGCCGGCGGTGAGCCGTCGAAGGCCCTGGCTATCTCCTCAGTCTCCAGCCGCAAGAAGTCCGCGAAGGCCTTCGCGCGGAAGCGCTGGGAGTAGTAGTAGAGGGCGGGCAGAGCCTCGCGCTCATCGCCGGTGACCGGACGGACGCCCTCCCAGGTGTCCACGCCCAGATCGGCCAGCGGAAGGCGGAGCTCGTCGCGCAGCCAGCGACGGAACTCGCGCCGGCAGACCTCGCAGGAGGCCGCGTGCTCCAGCGGCCTGGCCTGTGGCTCATCCATGAACTTCACGAGGGTCGGCGTCTCCCCCCGCCACTTGTCTGCCTCCTCGGCGATCCTCTCCCGAATCCGCTCGACCTCGGGCTGCAGGTAACAGCCATCCTGCATGTGCCAGGCACTGAGGTGGGCGCGGGCGAAGCGGAGGCCCAGCGGCCGGGTCATCTCATCCGGCCGGTCGTTGGTGCCGTTGAAGCCCATCCGCGCCACGATCCGGTACTCGTCCTCGCGGATCTGTGGGTCGAACAGACGCGGCCTCATGCTCATTGATAGCAAGAGCGGGAAGCGCTGGGGCCTGCGGCCGAACGCCACATCTGGAATCATCTTCGCCAGCGCCACGGACTCAGCGCAGTACTCCAGGTCCGACTTCACCTCATCAGGGCTCTCCGGGCTCAGGACGCCCGGGACCACGATGACCAGGCCGGCCCCCGGCCCCTGCCGATGGAAGGACTTCACGATGGCGTCCTCGCGCGGAGCGGTCGCAACGTCGAAGGTCGCGTCCAGGCTGGGCAGCCACTCGTCATAGGAGTATCTCTCGGCCCCGCGCAGCTCCAGGCGCGCTCCGGTGTCCTCGTGCACGGCCGGGGTGATGTCGCACCAGGGCGTGGCCTCGCCCGCGGTCAGGTAGACGGCCTTCCCCCGCGACGGTGCCACCCGCTGCTCGTAGCCATCCTTCGACAGCGAGAAGTGCTGGTACCACGGCGCCCGCCAGTGATCGGCGAAGCAGTGGATGTAGATCGGCGTGGTCTGGGTGGGCCCGAGCGTTACGCGCATCCAGACCTTGGGCTGCCAGTGGTGGACATCGGGGACGTACTCCGCGTCGGCAGTCAGCGCCAGGCAGTCGATCTGGCGCGTGTACTGCGAGCAGGAGACCGGCTCCAGCTTGCTGATCTCGATGGCTATCGGCCCCTGCGGCAGATCCGCCTCCAGGCGGCTCCAGTCGTAGCGGTGGATGTACCGGGGCTCCTCCTGTGGCGGCTCGGTATCGAAGCTGCCCTCGGCCAGGATGCGATCTCCCTGCCTGAGCGAGACGAGGAACGGCCCGCGGCCGCCTGGTGCAGGGCTACGGGCGATCGTGTGCCTGATCCATAGCACGTACCGTCCGGCCTGCGGCAGCTCCATCGCCGTGCTCGCCGTGCCCTCTCCACCCTTCGCTCCGTAGAGGTGCTTCAGGCCGCTGTCGGGGGCGTACCTGCTGGACTGATCGCGCGCCACCCACGCCTCGCCGTCACACTGCATCGCCTCGGCCTGCACCACGATCAGGTCGTCGGGTTGAGACCAGCCGGCTGACGCCCCGGCCAGAGTGAGCAGCATCATCACGAGGACACGCATGGGGAGCGACCTCCCTAAAGCCGGTAGGCTCTGACCTGCTCCATGCACCGATGGTGGGCATCGGCGCCGAGGGCCGGTTCTACGGGATGACCACCGCGCGCAGCATATCGCCGGGTCGGGCCGCGGTGGCCTCCATGGCCTCGGCCGTCTGCTCCAGCGTGTACTCTCGCACCGGCAGTGCGCCAAGCTCTATCGCGCCGCTGGCGATCAGCTCCACGGACTCCTCCAGCGTGTCCCGCGACCGGCGCGAGAAGACCACGGTGAGCTGGCGGCGCCGCGGGATGGTGGAGTCGAAGGTGACCTGATCGGGGTGTGGGATGCCGACCACCACAACGCGCCCGGCGGGCCGCGCGAGGCGCATGGCCTGCTCGACGGCGTCGTTGTCGCCGGAGCACTCGAAGACAATGTCGCCCTCATAGTCCTCCTCCAGCAGCTCCTCGTGGGAGGCGACGACCGGCTCGGCCCCGAGCTCCCGCGGCCACGTGCGCCGGTCCTCGATGGGCTCGACCATCGCGATCTGCTCGACGCCCTTGGCCTGCAGCACCAGCATCACGCACATGCCGATGGTGCCCGCGCCGAGGATGGCGACGCGGTCATCCGGCTGCACCTCCGAGAGCCGCACGGCGTGGATGCCGACGCCGAGGGGCTCGAAAAGCGCGCCCTCGATGTCGCTGACGCTGTCGGGCAGCGGCTGGACGCTGAACGCCGGGCAGGCGATGTACTCCGCCAGCGCGCCATCGCGCTGCGGGAAGCTGGGGAAGACGATGTTCCGACACAGGTTCTCGTGACCCGCCCGGCAGACGTCGCACTCGCCGCAGTGCCAGCTTGGCTCCACCGCCACCCGCGTGCCCACCGGCGGCCCCTCCACCCCCTCTCCAAGTGCCGCGATCTCGCCCGAGAACTCGTGCCCCTGGATCATGGGGTGGTCGGGCACCACGCCGCTGGCATGCCCGTCGTGGTAGAGTCGCAGGTCGGACGGGCATATGGCCACCGCCCTGACCCTGACCAGCACCTCATCGGGGCCGGCCTCCGGGGTCGGCACCTCGTCGATGCGCATGTCCTTCGCAGCATGCAGTCGCGCCGCTCTCATCGCTGCTCCCCTTCCGTCGCCGGGTCATCTGCAATCTCATCGGCCTCTTCGTCGCCGCGTACCGGCGGGTCGGCCTGGCGGCACACGCGCCGCAGTTGCGACCGTCAGGCCCGGCTCGTAGAGTTGGACGCGGCGGCGGCCGTCACCTGCCCCCGACCTGGTCTCTTCCCGGATGTCTGCGCGGTCGGGCTCACCCCAGGCAGGGCAGCCGGCGGGTCGCGGCGAACTGCGCGCCCGGCGTGGTCGAATCAGTCCCATGAACCGGAGTGCAGATGCATGGCAGGTGAGGCCCGGCAAACACGCCGCGAACGTGCAGAGGCCCGAGACTCGGGCCTGGCTGCCGATTCAAGCCCATACGGTTATGCGACGGTCCGCGCGCTGGTGATCGCGGTCATCCTCTCGCTGCTGGCGGCGGCGTGGACGAAGCAGGCGGAGTTGGTGACACTTACCAGCCAGATCTCCGAGAGCACTCCGCCCATCGCCTCGATCCTCAGCCTCTTCTTGGTGCCGGGAGTGGGGACGCTGCTGGCCGGCGCCGCGTCTCGCCTGGAGGCCCAGGGTGAGCACCGCCGGCTGGCCGCCCTGCTTCGCCGCCTCCGACTGACGCGGGGGGAGATGCTGGTGGTCTTCCTGTTCGTGGCCATCACGGCGGCCATGCCGGGCGTCGGGCTCTTCCGCCAGGTGATGCCCTGCCTGATGGTCCCCCAGTACTTCGGCCGCCCCGGGGACCACCTCACCGAGATGGCCAGCACGATCCCCAGCCAGTGGGCCCCCACCGATCCGGAGGCAGCGCGCGTGTTCTGGGAGGGCGAGGACGTCAGCCTGCCATCGATCGGCCTGGAGGGCGTGCCGGTCGTCGGACCGCTCCTCGACAGCGTCTACCGCTTCCTCGCCGGGCCGCTGCTGGTTCCCTGGCAGCACTGGCTGGTCCCCTTCCTGCTCTGGAGCGCCTACCTAAGCATCTACTTCATCGCGGCGTTCTGTCTGGTGCTGCTGTTCCGCCGGGCCTGGGAGGATGACGAGCACCTCAACTTCCCGGTCTCGAACCTCCCGGTGGAGATGATCGACCCCCAGCGCAGCCGGTTCGCGCACATGGGCTTCTTCCGCGATGCGGTGGTCTGGACCGGCTTCTCGCTGGCCGTGCTCTACAACGCCTTCAACGCCCTGCATGTCTTCAACCCCGGCATCCCGTCCATGGGCATTTCATACCCTCTGGGCAGGCTGTTCACCGAGTCCCCCTGGGACACCATGCGGGGGTTGTCGATCTACTACAAGCCCGAGATCCTCGGTCTGGGCTTCCTGGTGCCCTCGGATGCGCTCTTCTCTATCTGGTTCTTCACGCTGGCCAGTTGGCTGGTCCGGCCGCTGGCGAAGACGGTCGGCTACAGCCCTGCGGGCTTCCCCTTCGTCACCGAGCAGGCCATCGGCGCCTTCCTGCTGCTGGGGGGTGCCTTCATCTACCAGGCGCGGGCGCGGCTGATGGAGGCGGTTCGCAGGGCCCTGGCAGGTGCCGACCGGGGCGGGCGGGACGAGCCGCTGAGCTTCCGCGTCACGCTGCTGGGGGTGGCGCTTGGCCTCCTGGTTGTCATCGGCATGCCCATCGCCTTCGGCGTGGTGTGGTGGGTCTCGCTGATGTACTTCGGCATCATCGTTCTGGTGCTGATCGTCTACTGCCGCAACCGGGCGGAGATGGGCTTCCCGATCGTATGGGGCTACCCGCTGTACCAGGAGCGGAAGGTCATGGTGGACTTCCTGGGCAGCAGACCCCTGGTGGGTCCCGGTCGGCTGCAGTCGCTGACGCTGCTCACCATGTTCTCATGGCTGCAGCGCAGCGTGCACCAGGCGATCACCAGCACGGCCCAGGAGGGGACGGTCGCCGCGCATCGGCTGGATCAGGGCCGGCGCAGCATCTCCAGGGTCGTCATCGCCGCGGTCGTCGTGGGCGTGATGACGGCCTTCCTCGTCAACCTCTCCGCCTACTACGAGTACGGCGGCCTGGTCCTGTCAAGCCCCGGCGGCATCAGCGGGGGGCAGATGACCCAGGAGGTGCTCGGCCAGTACATGTCGGTCTCCGACTGGATCGACCATCCCGTCGCGCCGGACCCGCAGAAGATCGCCTACACGCTGCTTGGAGCGGGCCTTGCGCTGGCCATGGTCCTGGGGCGGCGCATGTGGCTGCGCTTCCCGCTGCACCCGGGGGGCTACGCCCTGGCCTTCTGCCACCGCGGCCCCTACATGTGGTTCCCGGCCCTGCTGCTGTGGGCGATCAAGAGCCTCACGCTGCACCTGGGCGGCGCCGGCCTCTACCGCCGCCTGGCCAGGGGCTTTCTGGCCTTTACGCTGGGGCACTTCTTCTCGGTGGGGCTGTGGAGCCTCATCGGCCTCAGCGCCGGGGAGTGGGTGCGGCGCTACATGGTCTGGTTCCTGTAGCGCGCACCGCGTGAGGGTCTGCGACGGCTTACCGGCGGAGCGGCTGGAGGACGTCGACCTCCAGCGTCCAGTTGCCGGCCGGCATCGCGATGGCGGAGGTCTGACCCGGCTGGAGCTGGGTCCGGCGGCGGAACTGCCACCACCGGTGCATCTCGTCGCCGGTCATGAGCATCATGCCGCGCTCCCGGGCGGCCTCGATGAAGTGCGCGAGCATGCGCTTGGCGTCAGGCGCCCCGTAGGTCCTCCCGGCCTCCTCGGTGGCGCCCGCCGTCCAGCCGTGCAGCAGATAGCCGGCGACCAGCCCCCGGCTTGCGGCGAAGTCCAGCCGCTGCTCCACGACCTCCCGAAAGCGCTCGCCCGTCAGGCGCATACCGTAGGCGATGTTCGACAGCCGGTCGGCGTCATCGGTGTCGAAGATGGGCAGCTCCAGCAGCTCCAGCCGGCGGCCGGTCTCCAGGTCCATGACGTCGAAGGGCAGCCGGTTGGAGGTACCGCACGGTGAGCAGGTGGCGCGGTTGGGGTGGCTCTGGGCGGGGAAGGTGTTCGACCACTGCACTCCGGCCCGCTCCATGCTCCGCCAGATGTGCGGGTAGTGCTCGATCTCCGTGCGCCCGTGGCGCCGCCAGCCGGGGATGTCGCGCTCATGCCGCTCCTCCAGCGCCCGCAGGCCGAGCACAATCTCCTCGTAGCTGGTGCCGCCGGGGACGTGCAGCGCGATACAGTTGTCGCCGACCTCGCCCCGGTCCAGCCGCAGCGGTGGCATGTCGAAGAAGGTCGTCTGCACGCCGTGGTCGTCGCAGGTCTCGCAGATGAAGCGCACACCCTCCTCGGAGTAGCCGCACAGGTCGTGGGTCAGCGCCCCCACGCCGGTGGGCCGGCGACCGTCGATGGTCGGCCAGAGGGCCTTACGGACCAGTGGCAGCTCCGGCAGGCTCCAGCGAAGGGTCTCACGCAGGACGCCGCGCAGCGTGTCGGCGTAGGTCATCAGCGGCCAGTCCAGCCACTCCGCATCCACGCGGATGTCGATGTGCCGGCAGGTGGCGAGGGCGAAGAGCAGACCGACGGGGAAGGTCCACACCGCCCTGCGCGGACGCTCGTCCCTGACCACCAGCCCCGGCCCCAGCGCGTGACCGTCCATCAGCGAGAGGCTGAGCACCGGCTCGCCGGCGATGCGGCGGTGCTCGTCCAGAAGGTGGGGGATATGCTTGACCTTCAGCCGGCGCTCGGCCTCAAGAGCGAAGGGCGCGCAGATGGGGTGCTCCTGAAGCTCCAGCCTTCGGAGGAGGCCCTCCCGGCTCCTTGCCACGTCGGCGACGCCCAGCAGCCGCACCAGGCCCGGTGAGGCGTCCTCGCGCGGCAGGCCGCACCACACCAGCGGGCGGCCGCGGGCGGCCTCGCAGATCGCCGCCTCCTCGTCCGCGGTCAGGCACTCCTGCTCGGCGACGACCAGCACGTCGCCGGCCTGCCAATCATGCGAATGCAGGTCGCCTGCGGCACAGACGGACAGCGGCAGCCCCTCCTGCTCGAGAAGCTGCTGCACGCCGTGCAGGTTCAGCCGCGCCGCGACCGTCATCTCTCCGGGGTGCGTCAGCACCGGTCGGATGCACTCCACCGCAGATGCCTCCCGTCCCGACTGATCATGCCCTACCGGTGGGCCTCTGATGCTCTGCCCACC
>JBNGDZ010000040.1:0-16689 GCA_049975765.1 Armatimonadota bacterium | reverse complement strand
GTGCGCAGCCGTCTCGGCTCTGAGGACGCTGGATATCGACGTGGCACGCCTCCAACGGGCGCTGCTGGACGACCTGCCCGACCTGCAGCCCGATCCCGCCCCTGGCCAGCTCTCTGTGGCCCCCTCTGCCGCGCGCTGCCTACAGATGGCCTACATCGAGGCCCGCACCGCACACACTCGCCCCAGGAACCGCTCCATCGGCGTCACTATCACCACCGCTCATCTCCTGTTGGGCCTGATCGGCCCCGCCGCCGAGGCCCGTCTCACAGCATTCCCCAGCCAGGGCCTATTCTACGGCGAGGTGCGGGCGACCGTCCGCCACATGTCTGATCTCGGAGAGTGATTCCTGGGGTATGGCAGTGGAGCGTGGCCCCCTCGAACATAGACCATGCGATAGAGGTCTGTACAGCTTTCTCTCACTAAACCTATGCGCTGCTACACACTGGACAGCCGCTCTCCCAGGCGCCATCCCAGGTGCTGAGGCCGTCCTCAAGGTTGTACACCCCCGTGAACCCATTCGTGACCAGCAGGTCCGCGGCCGTCCTGCTGCGGGCGCCGCTCCAGCACACGCAGACAGTCCGTGTGTGCTGATCAAGCTGCGGAATCCGATCTGGCAGGTCAGCCACCGGGATGTTGACCGAGCCGGGAATGTGCCCGCTCTCATAGTCACCCGCCGTGCGCACATCCAGGACCACCAGCGGCGCCCCGTCCGACAACATCGCCTGTAGCTCGCCGTCCGAGATGTCGTGCCTGGCGGGCGGGGCCGGGGGCCCGGAGCCGCCACCGCACCCGCTCGCGACTGCAAGCGCTATCGCCAGACCCAGCGCTGCGCCTGCGTATCGCCGCACTCGGATCTCTCCCTTCGCGTTCTGTCGTCCCGGAAGCCCATTCGCCGCCTTGCCTTGCACTGCTGCCTCGGCCTCGGGCGCACGTTGGGGTGGGCGAGGGGACGAACCGCGCACCGGAGGTGTGGAACGAGTTTTTAGTATAGGTTTGGTAGTGTAAACCTACAAATACTTCCACGGGGCTGGGGCTGGCTTAGCCGTGCATTAACCCGTCGAGCACGTGATCCACGAAGGTGGGGGAGTGGTACGTGTCGGCCAAGATAGCCCTGACCTGGTCCGGCGGCCATTCCCTGAGGAGGCTGCGGGCCCAGTTGCGGGCGGTTGTTAGGCGCTCATCCTCCCCCCGGCGGCGCTCTGCAGCGTCGGCGTCGCGCTCCGCCTGCATGACCTTCACGACACTGTAGAAGTATGCCACGGGCTTTGAGAGTTCGGGCCCGTCCTCCAGGCGTTGCGCGACTGTATCCAGCGCGGCGGCGACGGTGTCCGCGTCATAGCGGCTGAGATAGCTCTCGATGCTGGACCGTTCGTCGGGGACCTCGAAGTAGGCGGCGGCTATCGAGGCCAGCGCCTCTGTGCTTTCCACAACTGTGGAAAAGTCCTGGTCTGCCTGCGAGGAGTTTTCCACAATGGCTCTGAGGTGAGAGTACGGCCGCTTCGCGTCGCCGCTGCTGTCGTCTCCAGTATCTCTCTCTGACGGAGACGAGGACGTGGGCGCGCTGCCCCCCTTATTCTTCGTACTAGGTTCTTCTGACTCTTGTTCTTCTGCTTGCGAATCCGCGGAAGTCTTGTTTTGCGGATTCTGCTCATCTTTGACTTGCGGATTCTGCGAAGTCTGGTTTTGCGGATTCTGCACGCGCAGCTTGGGCCGCCACTCACGTATGTACTCCTCGAGCTTCTCGCGCGGAATGCGGGTGATAATCCAGATGTTCGTCTTGCCCTGACCGCGCCGGCGGACTCTCACCAGCCCTACGTCGATCAGCCGCGTGAGGTGCCGGGAGACGGTGGAGACTGTAATGCCTCGGGCGCGAGCCAGAGTCTGCTCCCCCACGAACGTCTCCCGCCCCACATAGGCGTAGCTCTTCAGCACCGCGTAGGTCATCTTCTCCCCGTCGGACAGCTCGGGGTAGCAGCGCAGGACCGCGTTGCTCACCTGCGTAAAGCCCGTGGCCTGCTCGAGGTCCTCGTACTGCACGAGCGGCTCGTGGTCGAGGCGTTGCTGATTGTCCGAACGATGCTCGAGGTCAGACATTCACCTGTCCAGCCCGACTGCAAGTTCTCACGCGTCACACGGCACTGATCAGCCGTCGCCTACAATTGCAGCGCCATGGGCGCGAATCGGCACCAGGTGCGACTATCGATCGCTGGTGTTGCGGGCACCCCCGTCCATCAGCCAACGCTCAAGCTGCTGGCGGTGGAAGCGCCAGACCCTGCCGACCTTCGCGCCGGGCACCTCGCCCTCACTGGCCTTCATACGGAGGGTGCGGGGATGCACCCGCAGGTAGGCGGCGGCCTCACTCAGTGTCAGCACGTCAGCATCAAGCCGCATCGGCAATCACGCTCCTTGTATCGATCAGGGAAGGCGAGACGGTTGTTATTCGTATCATCGGGCCTTAGGCAGGGAGGCATGATGTTACGTCCTTCCGCGCGATTCCGCAGAGTCCTCCCGTATCCTCTTCATGCCGCGTAGTTCCCCCTTTGACAGCAATATACCTTTGCGGTCTGAGGAAAAGCATGCGAAGGCGTTCTACGTGCTGACGGCGAACACTCCGCTGACCGGAATGCCGACAGAGGAGTCACCGCTCGATGCGCATGACGCTGACGGTCGCACTCATCGTGTTGCTCGTCGAGACCGTGCTTGTGCTGGCCGTTGTGGCGGGGGCCCACTGGATCGGGGGATGGGAGGGCGGGGCGCTGGTCGGCGGGCTGGTGCTGCTGGCCATGGTGCTCCCCTGGCTGGGCGACCTGACTGTGGTCGGGGACTCGGCGCTCCCAGCCGTGAGGGTAAAGCTCGGCTGGTGGGGGAGGATTACTGTGCGCGAGGAGGCCGGGGAGCGCCAACTGCAGCTCCGGCTACTTGGCATCCCGTGGCGGCGGCGCCTTGCCCGGCAACCGACAGAGCCGGAGCCCGCCGAGCCGAAGCCGGAGCCGCCAGAGGCCGAGGAGCGCATCCCAGAGGCGGCCGCGAAGGCCGGGCGCCCACGCTGGTGGCGGCAGGTGGATGCCGACACGGTCGAGGGCGCGGGCCGGCTGGGGATCAGCGCCCTTCGTGCGGCCTGCGATTTGGTCTGGGATGCCCATGAGATAGTGGTTGTGGTCAGCGACCCCGTGCAGCGGGAGCGCGTTGACAGGGCGATCCAGGGCGTCTTCGGCAGGCGCGCTGTGGGGCCTGTGGACCTGACGCTCAGCCACAGGGGCCACAGCCGGCGGGTGCGGCTACGCTACCGCATCGGCCTGCTGCGAGCGGCGCTAACGGCCCTTCAGATCGTGGTGGACGGCCGAGCGATTGCCTTCGCCAGACGGATGAAGCGCAAGAGGGCTGAAGGCGCGGCGAAGGGCGACAGCGATCGTGAGCTCATCGACGAGATCCTGCAGCAATGCGAGAGGGATGAGGACGATGGCGGAGTTTGATGTCGGGTCATTCATGAAGGACATCGTGAGCGGCCTCGCAAGCATCAGCGAGTCCGTCAAGGTCATCGGAGAGCCCGTGGAGGCCGCCGGCAAGACCATCATCCCGGCTGTCGTAGCGCGCGTGGCCTTCGGCGCAGGTGGCGGTGGAGGGAGCAGCCCGGCTGAGGAGGAGGGCGAGCGCGAGGAGGGCGCCGGGGGCGGCGGCGCTGGAGGAGCTATGCTCACCCCGGTCTTCCTCGTCGTGGATGAAGAGGGAGAGCGCCTCCTGACCGTCCCCAGCGGCCTGGCCTCGGCTTACTCCGTCGTGGAGAGAGCAAAGCGGGCCCTGGACCGCGCAATGCCCCGCAAGGAGGGCGAGGGGCTGGAGGACGATGAGGAGCTGGAGGACCTGCAGGAGGGCGGGTCCGGGCCGGCTCATTGAACCGGGACGAGGAGAGGGGACCATGCGAGCGGCGTTTGCACTGACAGCAGTGTTGGTCGTGGCCTGCGCGGCACTGGCGTGCAGCGCATTCGCCCAGGACCGGCGCCTGGAGGTGGGCCCGTGGACGGCGGACATTGGAGAGGCTCGCCTGGAGAGCCTTCGGTGGCAGGGCGGGGAGCTGATCCAGCTCGGGGGCATCGGCGGGTACCTGCCCCAGTGGCAGGGCGACCGCTTCAGCCTCGAAGGCGCAGAGGTGGAGATGGCGGAGGACCAGGTAACCTGGCATCGCGCCGAGCCGGGAAACCAGGAGGCCACCGTCACGCTCAGGCTGTCACCCGAGCGGGCGACCTTTCGCCTCCACACCATTGTGCAGGCGGCTGGTCCCACGGAGTTCTGGGTGCAGATCGTGCCCGAGGCGGTCTGTGCGGGTGAGCAGTGCTTCGTGTGGACGGACGAGAGAGAGCTTCATACGCTGTCGCTGGACGAGCCCTTCGGGAAGCTCAGCGAGCTCAGGCGGCTTCGCTTTGAGCAGCCGGAACGGAGCATCACGATTGCCTGCACGGGCTTCGAGCTGCAGGATCGCCGGCAGCTCGGATCCGGCCTGTTCCTCGTGGATGTCATCGGCTCCAGCGGCGACCGCTCTGTCGAGGCGACGCGCGTGCTGGAGATCGAGGTCCAGCCCGCCCCTGCCGAGCAGATTCAGGCGCGCCGGCAGATGCTCTCACAGGCCGCCACAGAGAGGTCGGCCGTGGAGGTGCCTAATGGTGGTTTCGAGGACGGGCTGGAGGGCTGGAGCGACAACCCCCTCGCCTCAGTCGATAAGGAGATCGTCCACTCGGGAGAGCGCGCGGCCCGGCTGACCATTGAGGGCGAGCTTGATTCCGGGCAGCGGAGCCGCGTGTATCTGACCAGGATGATCCCGGTGCAGCAGCGCCACCTCTACCGCGCGTCGGCGTGGATCCGTGGCGAGAACGTCCGGCCTATGACCCAGGGCGGAATGCCCCCTGTCGGCGCCACGGTCATCATGGAGTTCGCCGACACCAACGGCGACTGGTTCGCGGGCGGGAGCTACGCCGCCTCAAACTATGAGACCTTTGACTGGCGCCACCTGAGCACGGAGGTAGTGCGAGCGCCCGAGGGCGCGGGCTACGCCATCATCTACCTGGCCCTGAGGGGCGTGGGCACGGCGTGGTTCGACGACGTGACGATGGAGCATGTGCGGCATAACGTGGTGCTGCTCTCACCGCCGCCGGGCGCCGAGCTGCACGACAACACGCCGAGCTTCGACTGGCAGTTCAACCGCGAGACCTGGGCGGACGTTGAGATGTCGCAGGATCCCGCCTTCCCCGCCGAGACGACGCGCGTTATGGCGCATGTCTCCACGCCCCCGATCACGGTCCAGAGGCCGCTGGAGCCGGGCGTCTGGCACTGGCGGGTGCGGGTCCCCGACTATGATGCCGTGTCGCAGACCTGGAGCTTTCAGCAGACCGCCTCGCCGGATGAGGACACGACCGAGCCCCGGGTGGCCGAGCGCCATGACTGGCTGGCCACCCCCCGCTCGCCGATGCGCATCGAGTACTCGGACAACGTAGGGGTCGAGCGCGTCGAGCTGGCTGTGGACGGCCGCGATGTATCCGCGCAGGTGGAGATGGGGGAGGGCGAGGCCCGTTATGTGCCCGACCAGCCGTGGGAGCCGGGCCTGCATGTCGGGCAGGTGCGGGTGGAGGACGCCGCCGGCAACGCCGCGCAGCGGCAGCTCTACTTCACGCACTCCGAGCCGCTACCGCGCATCGTCTGGCGGCGCACCGGAGGAGTGACGATCGACGGCAAGCCGCACTTTCTGCTGGGGATGTACGGGGTCAACGAGGATGACATGCCGGAGATCGCCGCCGCGGGCTTCGACCACTGCCACTCCTACCGCTGGGACGGCGCCGGCACTACCGAGGAGGCGCTGCAGTATCTCGACGCGGCGCACAGCCACGGGCTGCGCGCGTTCATGGGCCTCTCCCGGGACCGCCTGATGGCCCATGACGAGCGCTTCGTAGCCGAGCGGGTGGCGGGGCTGATGCGCCATCCGGCCCTGCTGGCGTGGTATCTGTATGACGAGCCCGACCTGGAGCACCAGTACGTCTCGCCGATGTGGCTGGAGCGCTATTACCGGCTGATCAAGTCCCTGGACCCCTTCCACCCCGTGGTGGTGACCTGCGCGCGCGATGACGCGGTGCCGCGCTATCGCGACGCGCTCGACGTGCACTGGACCCAGGTCTACGGGAACACGGCCTTTGTGTCGAGCCGCATAGAGCGGCACCGGGCGAGCCTGCGGGAGGGCACGCCGCTGGCGGCCATCCTCCACTGCTACGACAGTAGATTGACCGGCGAGCTGCGCGCCGGCGCCGAGCCCGACCCCGCCGACTTCCAGCCCGACGGGAGGCTGATGCGCGTCAACGCCTTCATGGCCATCGCCCACAACTCCAGTGGGCTCACCTGGTGGTGGTGGGGCTATGGTGGCGGGGACCGCTACTTCACGGTCGCGAACGCGCCGCGGGCGTGGGCCTCCCTGCAACAGACCGTGGCGGACATCCACGCCCTGGAGCCGGTGCTGACGGCGGAGGGGATGGTCACCATGTCCGTGCAGGCGCCCGCGGAGGGCGTGGAGGTGCATCTATGGGAGAAGCGCCTGCCTGACCGTGTCGTGGCGGTCGCGGTCAACCAGGCGCAGGAGGCCTGTGATCTGCGGTGGCGGCCACAGACGCCGCCGGCCACCGGGACGGTGCAGGTGCTCTTCGAGGACCGCGAGCTTGTCCTCACGGACGGCGAGCTGGCCGACACATTCGGTCCCCTTGCAGTCCACGTCTACGAATGGGCGGCGCCGTAAGGCGATCTGCAGGGACCGCGCAGGGCACGACGTCCAGCCTGGCATCGCGGTCATCCTGTGCCGTGGCGACGGAGGACGTCCATGGGCGAACGCGTCCGGCGGAGACTGCATAGCAGTCTCAGGGCAGTCGTGCTCACTCAGGATGAGCCATTCGCGATTCCCGTGCTGCTGCAGGAGTTGCTCAAGGAGAAGGCCGACCGCATCGCCGCGGTCTTCATCGCCCCCCCCACCTCGCGGCGGGAGAGCTTCGGCGCGCTGGTGCGGCGCTGGCGGGTGACCCTGGGGCCTTGGGGCTTTCTGCGCTACGGCCTCCGCTATCTGAAGGCGAGGCTGATCGGGCCGCGGCCGGCGCAGGTGGCCCGCCGCCACGGCGTGCACGCAGACGAAGTGGAGGACGTCAACGACCCGGATTTCCTGCAGCGGCTGCGGGGGCTGGACGTGGACCTGGTCATCTCCGCCGCCTGCCCTCAGATCCTCCGGGAGGAGCTGCTCACCCTGCCGCCCCTGGGCTGCATCAATGTGCACTCGGGGCCGCTGCCTCGCTACCGGGGGATGCTCCCCACCTTCTGGGTGCTCTACGAGCACGAGGAGGAGACGGCGGTGACCGTGCACTTCATGAATGAGGAGCTCGACGACGGCCCCATCATCCTCCAGGAGGCCGTGCCCATCCGCAAGCATGAGACGCAGGCCAGCCTGATGCGGCGCTGCAAGGTCATCGGCGGGCGGCTGCTGAGCCGGGCCATCGATCTGTTCGAGACCGATGCGGTGCAGACCATGCCGAATCCACGCGAGGAGGCCACCTACCACTCCTTCCCCACGGCCGAACAGGCCCGTCGCTTTCGCGCCGAGGGTGGGCGGTGGCTGTGAGCGAGGGCGGCTCTGGGGCGCCATCGTGGCTCTGCCGCCACTGGCGGTGGGCGCTGATCGCGGCCGTCGCTGTGCTGCTGGCGATCTCCTGCCGAGACATGCACCTCAACCCCGACTCCATCCACTACATCGACATCGCCCGTACCATGCTCCGGGAGCACACGGTCGCGTCGTGGCACCTGACCCTCAATGCCGAGCGCGTGCCGATGACCAACCTCTACTGGCCGCCACTGTATCCGGCGCTGCTGGCGGTCCCCATGGCGGCCGGGGCCTCCGCCCATACGGCGGCATGGCTGATCGCGGTCGTCAGCTACACGGTGGCCCTCGCGGCCCTGATCTGGTGGCTGCGGCCAGCGGAGTGGGCGCTGGCTGTGGGCGCGGCGTTCATCTACCTGAGCTTCGCCTCCGGCATGCCCTTCCGGGCCCTCTCCGAGGGGCCGTATGTGGCGCTGATGCTGGGCGCGCTGCTGTGCCTGGCGACGGCTGTCGGTGCCGGAGATCGCCGGGCGGCGCTCGCAGTGGGGGTGCTGTGCGGGGCTCTTGCGGGCGCCGCCATGCTGTCCCGCCACGCCGGTGCGGCGACGGTGGGCACGGTGCTGCTGGTGGCTGCGATCGCGCCACGAACCGGTCGCCGGCGGCGCGGGGAGCTGCTGCTTGCGGTCCTGCTGGGAGTCGTGCTGGTGCTCGGACCGTGGCTCGCGCGCCAGGCGATGGTGAACGGCGACCTGTTGGGGCCGCAGCGGCCCCCGAGTCGGCGGCCGGTGGGGATGCTGATCGGGGGGCTGGGGGAGTCGATCTATCGCGACTTCGGCGCGGTCCTGGTGGCCATGCTGCTCGGGGCGCTGGGGCTGCGGCGGGCGCAGGAGAGTGCGAAGGCCCCGGTGCCCGGCTTCGTATGGACGCTGCTGATAGCCGGAGCAGTCGCGGGAGTGGCGCACATTGCCGTGACCATGGCCTCGCAGATCATCTATCAGATCGACGTCCCTCCCAGCAGCCGTTTCTTCTTTCCGGCGTATGTGGCAGTGCTGCTGGCGGCGGCGGCGCTGCTGGCGATGTGCGCGCCGCCGGCGGATGTGCTGAGGCGGCGGTGGGCGCTTGTCGCCGTCGCGGCCGCGCCCATTGTCTTGGCGCCGCTGGTCGCCGGGATGGCGGCCACCGATGTCACGCCCCGGTACACTCTCCTGGACGCATGGATCGAGCAGAACACCGCGCCGGACGATCTGATCATCGCGCACCGGGCCTGGCCGATCCGGCTTCATACCGGGCGGCCCGTGCTGGAGGACGGACAGGTCGCTGATCCACCTGTCACCGACGGGAGGCTGGTCGCGCGCTTCCTGCAGCGCTTCGGTCACGACTTCGGCGACGCCCACCTGGTCCTGTTGGGGGAGTGGCGGCCCGTCGTGGCCGACTACCAGCGCGCCGGACTGCAGCTGGAGCTGGTGGCGAAGCTGCGGACGCGGCGCCACGACTACGACCGGCCGGAGGTGTACAATGCGTCTATCTTCCGCGTGCGGTACGGACCGCGGCAGGGCACGGCGGCCCGCGAGGCATCAGGCGCCACGCCGCGCCATTTCAACGGCAAAACATTGTAGCGGCAATAGGAGTTGACCATGACACAGCGCGAGCGGTTCCGCAGGATCGTCCATCATCAGGAGGTCGATCGCATCCCATACATGTTCGGCGGGCCGCGGGCGTCCACCTTCGCCGCCTGGCGCAGGCAGGGGCTGAGCGAGGAGCAGCAGCGCACCTGGGGCAGCCTCATCGGCGCCGACGGCTTCATGGGCGTGGGCAAGTTCTACACCGGGGTGCATCCGCTCTTCGAGGAGCGGCTGATCCGGGAGGAGGGAAACCTGCGCACCTGGGTGGACGGCTGGGGCGCGACGCGCCAGGACGCCATCAACCAGCCCACGGAGGGCTTCGCCACCCGCCGCTGGCTGGACTTCGCGGTGAAAACTCCGGAGGATTGGGAGCGCGTCAAAGAACGGCTTGACCCGCATGACCCCGAGCGCACCCGCCCGCTCTCGGCCGACGAGGTGCCTGAGAGCATGGGGCCGGACGGCTATGGCCGGCACCCCGTCGGCGGATCCTACTGGCGGGACAACATCGAGCGGTGTAACCGCGCCGAGGTGCCCGTGCGGCTGACCATCGCCGGCATCTACTGGGGGATTCGCGACTACACCGGCATGGAGGGCCTCTCGGTGATGTTCTACGACCAGCCCGAGCTGGTGCACGACATGTTCGAGCACTGGGCCTGGATGCTGATGGAGCTGCTCGACGAGCCCCTGCGGCACATCAAGGTGGACGAGCTGGTCCTCAATGAGGACATGGCCTTCAAGAAGCAGTCGATGATGTCGCCGCCACTGATGGAGCAGTTCCTGCTGCCCCGCTATCTGAGGCTGTACGAGTTCTTCAAGGAGCGCGGGGTGGAGGCGGTGGTGATGGACTCCGACGGATTCAACTACCAGATCCTGGACGTGCTCTACCCCGAGGCGCTGGATGGCATCCAGCCGGTGGAGATCGCGGCCGGCAACGATCCCGAGGAGATGCTGCGGCGCTGGCCGGACATCTTCATCCACGGCGGGGTCGATAAGCGGGAGCTGGCGCGGAGCCGCCAGCGGCTGCGGGCGGAGGTGGCCACCCGCTACACCACCGCCTGGGAGCACGGCGGCTACATCCCCCACACCGACCACGGCGTGCCCCCGGACATTCCCCTGCGCAACTTCCTCTACTACGTGGAGCTGGCACGTGGCTTGTGCAACGGGGAGGACCTGGACCGCTACGAGCCTCCCTGCGAGCTGGAGCAGCAGCTTGGGCCCATCGAGGAGATGTTCGACCCGCAGTCGGCGATCGCGCGGGCCTACGGAATCGAGGCGGAGGAAGGCGTTGCCGCTCCGGCATGACCTCGCCTGCGCCGACGAGCTCGCGCTCGGCTCATCAGTCCAGGGGGATCCGTCCTGCCAGGTCGCCCGCAGCGGTGGAGATCATCCATGACTGGGCCTTCTCGGTCATGAATGACTCCCGTATGAAGCCACGGTTGCGGACCTGTCGCGTCTCCCACTCGATGCGGTCCGCGTAGGCGCGCAGGAGGCGGTAGGCGTTGGGCCACTCGGCGAAGGCCGGGATCTGCATGTGCGTGATCCCCTCCCGCACATTGACCTCACTCCAGTGCCCGTGGCCGCAGAGAGTGGCGACGACGTTGGGCGCCTGCTCAACGAGTTGCAGCACCTCCGCGGCGCCTCGACAGCCGCAGGAGCCGGTCACGTAGCCGCACGAGGATGGGGCCCGCCGGTTGTAGAGGGCATAGTGGCATACGAGGATGGTCGGAGTAGTGGTATCCGCGGCCAGCGTGTCGCGCAGCCACCGGAGCTGCTCGGGCCTGATGCCGATGCCACCGGAGTTCTCGCTGTCGTAGTGGTCCACGAACTGTCCCTCTTTGTTGAGCCAGTGCGAGCCATCCAGCACGATGAACCGCAGCGGTCCGCGCGTCAGGACGTAGTCCGTGGCCCCTCCCGGGAAAAGCTCCGGAAGCAGCTCCAGCAGCTCGTGCCTGGAGGACGCGAGGTAGGCGTCGTGGTTACCCACGCATCCGTAGACGGGGATCTCCACATCCTTGATGACATCGGCGAGCTGCTCGAACTGCGCGCGGGTGGCAGAGTCCACCATGTCGCCGGCCACAAGGACGAAGTCCGCCCCGCGGCTCTGCAGGGCCTGAAGCTCGGTCCGCAGCGCGGCGGCCGAGGCGTCGCCCATCTTGACGTTCATCCACGGCGCCCGGGCCTCGGACAGGTGCGTGTCCGCCATGTGCGCGAAGGTCACAAGGGGCGTCTCCACGGGCCGGTCGAGCGGCCGAATGTGCAGCTGCTGGAACGCTCCGGCCGATCGGAAATGCGGGCCGGCGACGGTCAGAAAGTGCCTCCCGGCGGGCAGCAGCCACGCGCACAGCTCGACATCCTCGGGCGGAACAGCGCCCTCCAGGTCCGGGACCGGCTCCTGGGGCCTGAGGGGACCCCACTGTGGCGCCGCGACCATGGGTGCCGCTATCAGCGTGCAGTCGCACAGCACATACGCCCGCAGGCCTGGCCGCAGGTCGGCATCGGGAGTCAGCCGCAGGCTGCCGGTGACGTACATCGGCTCGGGGACGTCAACTGCGAAGGTCAACAGACCATCTGGAGGGATCTGCAGGCTCTCGGTCTCCGGGCGCGCGACCTCGAGCCGAGCCAGATCGGGCGCGAACGCCCCGCTGGTGGCCTTCAGCCGAAGTGGAGCGCCGGGCGCGAGTCTCGTGGCGCGTCCGCCGGCCTCGGCCTGCAGAAGCGCCTCCAGTTGGGGATATACCTGCATGGGAGGGTCCGGCAGCTCGGTGGCGTAGAGCGTGACGTCGTCGAACCAGCCCGGCGCGGTCACGGTCATGGCCAGCATGACGTCGCTGTCGGTCTCCCGCCACTGCTCCGCCCGCAGCGAGCCGGCCAGCTTCACCCACTCACCGGCCGCGCCGCCGGACGCCGCCGCCTTGGTGTAGCGCCGCTCGCCGTTGCTGGCGGAGATGTAAAGGCGCGCCGAGCCATCCTCGCCTGCGTGGACCCAGGCGGAGAAGACGTAGTCTGAGTCCGGGCCGATCAGCCCATCGAGTCTGAAGTAGGCGCCGCCGCTGGCGCCCTGGGGCGTGATGCGCAGCGCGAAGCGCCCCGAGTGAGCCCGGGAGCCGTCGGCCTCATACACCGCCTGGTAGGTGTGCAGGTCCGGGATCTCATCCTCAAATCCCTCGTCTATCAGGGCCTCGTCTGCCCCTGCGCACGTCACGCGCTGGCCCGGCCACGGTGCCATGGTAGCGCAGAGGATGGGGAGCACCGGGTAGAGACGGCGCAAGGGGACTCCCTGGACCATTGGCCTTCGCTCTTCCCTGGTCGCACAGGCTCCTGCCGCGACGACCGCCTGGCGCAGAGGCGCAAAGCGGCCCGCCAGGCTGTTGTGATACTCAGGCCACTCTTCGAGCCGCGGAGGAGAGGTCCTCCTCATAGGATCGGTGATCGCGGCCCGCGCCCGGCCGTTGGGGGCGCGCTCACCAGGGGAACGGCGCACGTACCCGAGGGTTCGGCGGCGGCCAGGCCGCAAGCCCGCCGCACGGATGTTGGTACTGGGAGTGAGGCCGCGGGGATTCTGGTGTGGCTGGGCGGGACTTCAGACCCCTCGGCCGCTGTCGGTGCCTGCTGTCGTCGCGGCGATCGCGTTGGCCGGCGGCCGGAAGGGCGGGCGGTGGGCGCACGTCAGAGCGGCGTCCGAGGCGATGGCCGCCGCGGCGCGCCCCATCAGCTCCTGGGCGCGGCCGGCCGGAATGTCCATGACGCGACCGATCTGCTCGTAGGTCAACTCCTCGTGGAAGTACAGGGAGACCGCGAGCTGCTGATCGGAGGTCAGAGTGCTGATGACCTCGGCGGTTGCCTGGATGGCGGGCGTTTGAGGCAGGAGCGCGTGCCCCGGCAGAAGGGCCTGTGGGTCGACGACGAAGACCAGCGCCAGCTCCTGGAAGCGGCCGGCGAGCGCGTCAACGTCCAGGCGCAAGCGGCTGGACAGCAGGTGATCGGACGGCTCCCTGCCGGCGAGGATGGCGCCGCGCCAGGTCTCGAGCAGCGGGCGCAGGCGCGTCACGATTGCCTGCCGGTACCACTCGCTGCCCCCTATCACTTGGCATAGCCTCTCTTCGATGGCGAGGGCGGCGACTGCCGCGATGCTGTCCTCTGTATGGACGCGCGCCGCCACATCCCGCAGTACCATCCAGGATTCACTGCGGAGCAGCGTGCGATCGATCTCCTCAGGCCAGCGCGCTGCCAGGCGGCCGAGGAGCCGCTCCACCAGCCAGCCGTGTCGCGCCGCCAGCCTGTCCGCCATCACGGATGAGGCCGGCGAAAGCGCCACCAGCTTTGGAGAGGCCTCGGCATCTCTTCGGGCAGTCGGGGCCCCGCCCCCGGAGTGAAGCTGCAGCCGGGGCGCGATTCTCTCGTGAGGGTCGGCTCCGCTGCAATCGGCCATAGTCCTCCCCCTGACACCAGGCAGTCGCGGGACGTGCGCGCTGAGGATACTATCGGCACTCGCGCCGGAATCTTGAGCCACCTCCCCTGGTGCCGTGGATGAGTCGCGGGGCCGGCGGCGAAATGGCTCCCGCCCGTCGAAGCTGTCCCAGAGGGAATGCGCATGACTCCGCGCCAGAGGCTGCTGCTCGCCCTGCACCGTCAGCCCACCGATGTGCCGGCCGTGGGCAACGCCGTCTCCATCGCCACCGTCTCGCTGATGGAGGCCACGGGCTGCTTCTTCCCCCATGCGCACCTGGATCCCGAGGCCATGGCATCGCTGGCGGCGGCCGGCCACGAGGTGCTGGGCTATGACACCATCGCACCGGTGTTCTCGGTCCAGCACGAGGCCGATGCGCTGGGCTGTGAGGTGGACTGGGGCGGGCCGGAGCTGATGCCGGAGGCCACTGTGCATCCCTGTCATACAGCCGACGACATCCACCTGGCCGCCGACATTCTGGGGCATCCGGCCATCGTGGTGGTGCTGGAGGCGCTCGGCCTTCTGCGCCGGCGCCACCCGGATGTGGCGCTGGTGGGGAAGGTTTTCGGGCCGTGGACGCTGGCCTACCACCTCTTCGGGGTGGAGCAGTTCCTGATGATGACGCTCGACGATCCCGGGCAGGTGCACCGGATCCTGCGAGCGCTCATGCCACTGCCGGAGCTGTTTGCGCGTGAGCAACTGCAGGCCGGCGCCGACGCCATCACCCTCGCCGACCATGCCACCGGGGACCTGGTGGCGCCGGGCATGTACCGCGACTTCCTGTGGCCCCTGCACCGGAAGCTGGCCGAGGCGATCGCCGGGCCGGTGATCCTGCATATTTGCGGCGACACGCTGGACCGCATCCCGTGGATCTCGCGCTCGGGGCTGGCGTGCTTCCACTTCGAGTCCAAGGTCCCCGCGTCAAAGGCTCGATGGGCGGCGGGGGAGCGGATCGCCCTGATGGGCAACATCAACAATCCTCAGACGCTGCTGCAGGGAACCCCGGCGGACGTCGCTGGGGAGGTGGGGGAATGCCTGCGGTGCGGGATAGAGATCATCGCCCCGGAGTGCGCGGTGCCGCTCACCACGCCCACTGAGAACCTGAGGGCCGTCGCCGAGGCGGCCCGGGCGTAATGCGCCGGGGGGCCCGGCGCGGGCGCGGCCGTGTCGCGGGATAGGGGGCCTGCAAGCTGCGGGCTGACGGCGAACGGCAACTGCGATCGGGGCCCGCATCTGCCTCACGGCCCAGTGTCAGAATGCCTGCGGGGTCATCGGCGGCGACCGCAGAGGCCAGCCGCTGTTGGTGTCATTCACGGAGCTCTCCGTGGTTGTGCCCAACGCCTGCCAGGCTACGATGCCGCTGACCGCCACCAGCAGCAGCAAGAGCGCGTACTCGACCGTCGTCAGTGCTGCCTCGTCAAACCACAGTTCCTGGAACATAGCCTCGGTCACCTCGATCCCCTCGTGCCAGGTCGACACTCCCGCGCGTTAACCAAACGCTTTGCACACGGATGGAGCCGCGCGTGCGGCTGCCCTTAGCTCCAGAGCCGCTCAAGATGATAGCAGAAAGACGGACGAAATGCAAGGTTTCTCCCGAATCGAGTGCTCTCCACGTATGCACGCGGTGCAGTGAGGATGGGTTAGAGCGGCGCTGAGCGCCACTCAGGCCGGTTTATGGGCGTTCTTGGTGAGGTATAGGAAAACAGGACGATCTCCTTGCGCTTGCCTCAAGGCGAGCTCAATGCATCTCTCGTGTGGGTCGCGTTGGGGAGTCGCACTTCCGGCTGTGTCTGGCTCAACCTGTGAGCGCAGGGGGAAGGGTAGGCTCATGGGCAGTTCGGGGACAGAGACGTGGACGCCAGCTTTGAGCCTACGCGGCTTGACGCGACCGCGGCCGCGTGCGTACAATCCGGTGAGATACGCCGCCGCGGCTGACGGGAGGTCGCCGCGGCACCGCGCGCACCCACAATGCGGCAAGGGAGAGCCCAATGCGGACGAGTAAAGGTCGCGTCATCGCCATCAGCACCGTCGTCTCGCTCGCCATGATCGCGCTTTTGGCCAGCTCCGCCTCCGCACAGAGATACCGGGCCCGGACCTCGGGCGCGGCCGCGTCGTTCTCATACAGCGGGGATGAGGATGGCTGGCGCCTGGAGCTGGGCAGCGACGGGACGGTCTATGACGCGGGGTGGTTCAATGGCGAGAATGACTCGGACATCTACTGCCTGGAGGTCGGCCTGACTGCCAGCGAGACCATGAGTGACTACGAGGGGGTCCCGTTCGCGCTGGGGCTGGGCGCCTACCACCTCGCCCCGGGCGATCCGGAGCTGGATGAGGAGAATGACATCGCCATCTGGGCCGGCGCGGGGGACTTCACTCACGCCCGCAAGGGGCTCTTCTACCAGTACCGCTACATCTTCAGCGGCCCACTGTCCGGCAGTCAGGGCATAGTGGGCTGGGCGTTCTGAGAGGAGTGCATTCGGACGCGCACCGTGGAAGCTCCCGGAATGGGGCAGCCATTCTGCCAGCCGGCGAGCATCGGCCGCGCCCCATGCCATGCGTTCGCAGGCAGCGGTGTGGTGTGTGGCGGTCCGTCAAGATGACATAATATAGGTTCTGCGCACATACAGCCTGACGCAGCAGACCATTCCCCTGGCCGCTTACGCATAACGGCTCCGGACGCAGGGCGACTGCCGTTGCCTTGCCGTGGAGACTGCGATGCAGTCTCAGAGGGGCCCGACTCGTCCGGCCCGCCGTTGTGCGTGGCATGGACGGCGGGCGCCCTCGCCCGCCTGCGGGCCGAAGGCCCCGCCGCTCCGCACGGCAACGGCCCCCCTCAACGCGTAGGTCGGGCTTCCAGCCCGACGCCGTTGGAAGATCGGCGACAACGGCCGGGCGGGTAAGGTGCATTGCATCTCCCGGAGGCCCGCCGCTCCGTACGGCATTCGTGAGCCCGGTGCCGTTGCCGTACGGAGCGGCGGCGTTCCCACGCCGCCGGCCGTTGCCGTTCG
>JBNGDZ010000039.1:12218-16858 GCA_049975765.1 Armatimonadota bacterium | reverse complement strand
CTGGAAGCCCGACCTACGCGTTGAGGGGTGGGCCGTTGCCGTGCGGAGCGGCGGGCCGGCTTCGGCTCGGGCAAGCGAGACTGGAGCCTCAGGCGGCCCCTCCGTGAGACCGCATGGCAGTCTCCAACAGGATCGCCGGTCGCCACGATGTGGGTAAAGGCTGGGCGCCAAGTTGAGCGCGCCCGCGCTCTGGCACGGAACTGAATCGAGCGGGACTACCCGCCCGCTCCCTCATCGTCGCCGGCCTGCCTCGGTGGCGGCGGCATCCAGTTGGTGCCCGCGATGTGGGTGACGTTCTCCTCGTCGTTGATGTAATAGATGGTGAAGACGTGCCCATCGTCAAGCTGCATCGAGATGGGGTAGCCGTTGTCGCCGCCGTTGCCCTGGCCATCGGCGCGCAGCACGATCTCGTTCTCATGGTCCCAGGTGTGTCCGCCATCCTCGCTCAGGACCGCCCGCACGCCCATGGCATCCCGCCGGTAGCCGTAGGTGCACAGCATCCGGCCATCCTGGAGCAGCAGCAGGTTGCTGGGGTAGCCCCAGATCCCTGAGTCCGTGGGCGGGCTCCAGGTCTTCCCGCCGTCGGACGAGAAGCACTGGTAGGAGTTGTACTTGCCGCCGTGACCGCTGCGCATCATGCAGGCGATCTCCCCCTTCCCGTTGGAGCAGATGGCGGCCTCGCCGAACTCGAGATCGCCCATGGGGGGCGCCACCTCGACAACCTCCCACGTCTCTCCGTTGTCCTCCGAGCGGATGGCCCACACGCCCATACGGCCGTCGGCGTCGAAGCAGTAGATGGCCGTCATCCACAGATCGCCCTCGTGCAGGAAGGCGCTGGAGAGGTGGTAGCCCATGCTGCCGCCGGGCACCGGGGACTCCAGCTCGATCAGCCTCGCCTCGCCGTCGGGAGGCTCGATGCGCACCTGCGGATCGCCCAGGTAGGCGATGGTCCCCTCCCTGGCGTGCATCCACTTCCGGCCCTGCTCCTTGATCTCGGGAAGCCGCTCCTCCGGAACGTAGATCCAGCCGCGCGCGTGGGGGGTGATGATTGTCCCGTCCTCGCGCACCCGCCGGGGGTCGGTGAAGCTCTCGTCGGTCAGCTCCCACGTGTAGCCGCCATCGGCGGAGATGGCCCCGGTCGATCCGCCCGTGTTGTCGATGTGCGAGCGCCTGGCCCGCGTCCCGAAGCGCGTCCACAGCCGCCCATCCTCCAGACGATACAGCGAGGGAAAGCAGGCGTAGACGCCCTCCTTACGGTAGATGACCACGTGCTCGGCGTTCTCGTAGGGCTCGGCAGGTATGATCCAGGACATGTAGCGCACACCCCTCCAGTAGGCCTCTCCGGTGCCCGGGCTGGTGATGGAGCCGAAGGTGATTACGCGCCGCCCATCGTAGGCCTCGTGGGTGAACTCACCCCAGCCGTCCATGGCCAGCTCACCATCCACCCAGACCTCGATGTTGATACCCGCGATGCGGACCTGATAGGTATGGAAGGTGTCGGTGGTGTCCATCTCGTACGAGAGGCCGGAGTTGTTCAGCTCAATGCGGTCGGGGTAGAACGTGAGGCAGTCCTCATGCACGCCGTCGGCGACGAGGATGGAGCTTGCAGAGCGGCTGCTGCAGGAGACCGCCCTGACCGTGGCCTCCACGATGCCGCCTCGCTCCGGCAGGGCCCCCCAGCTTCGCGAGTAGCAGTGAAGCTGGGTGTGCTCGGTGCCCTCATCGATGATGCGCAGGCCCTCGTCGGTGAGCTCCGCGCCGGTGTTCTCGCCCCCGCCTCCGCCCCATCCGGCGTCTGTGGGCAGGACGTCGGCTTGGTACTCGTGCTCCCACTCCAGCTCGTCGCTGCGGATCTGGCCGTGGGCGCAGATGCAGATGATCACCAGCAGACCGGCTGTTGCGAACCTCACGTGGTGTCCTCCTCCTGCGACTGGTCCGGCCCTTCTTTCCCCGCAGCTCACTGCTCGCCCGGCCGGCCGACCGCCTGGATGGTGGTGGCGTCCCGGGCCAGCTCCACGATGAGCTGCTCGCCGTCGCGCACGGTCAGCACGAGCGTCCTGGCGTCGGTGCTCAGCTCCCCGCCGTCCGGCAGCGGGACGGTCATCTCGCCCTCGCCGCGGTTGAAGGCGACCACGGTCTCTCCCACGCGCACGGCGTCGATGCCCTCGCCGGACAGGTCCACCGCCTCAGGCGGGGCATCGCCCGCATCGCCGATGAGCATCGGCACCAGGAAGGTCGTCTCCTGCACCGGCCCGGCGTCGAGCTGCAGCAGGCCGATCTCGGCGTCCTCATCGGGCGTCAGATCGCGTGTGGGATGCACATACACAGGCAGATAGCGCCCGCTCTGGGCCTCGTACTCCCCGGGACGCAGCGGCATGACGGCGAGCTGGGCCTCGCCGCGCGTGATTCGCCAGCCGCCGGCGGCCTCCTCCATCTCCCCGATGTGGTGCAGCAGCCACGAGAACGTCCTCGGCTGGCTCGCAGCCAGGCGGTCGTGGCAGACGGCCAGGTGGGGGCCGGCCAGCACGAAGGTGCGGTCGAAGGCCGTCAGGCCCAGCTCCTCCGGATAGGCGGACGACGGGTCGGCCTCGATGATGGTGACGCCGCCCTCGGTGGCGAACCCCGTGATCCTGGCGCGACCGGGCTTGGGGCCCGGCCACATCTCGCCATCACCGTACTGGCCCTGACCGTCCACGAGGATGGTGTTGTGATTGCGCGTCATCTTCTGGTAGGTGTAGCCGGGGTCGTGCGCCAGGACCTCGCCGCGGCCGAACAGTATGAAGTGCCCCTGCTCGGGATGGTTGTGGCCGGTGCCGCCGAGGCCGTAGCGCGCACACAGCTCCGCCCACAGGTGCCCGCCCAGCGGACGGCTGACCAGGGCGGCGTAGCTGGCGTCACCCCTCCAGGAGCTGCGGGCGAAGGCCGTCTCGATGTCCGGGTAGTACTGGGCTCGAGGCACCGCCGCGGTGGGGTCTTGCGGCTCGATGCCCTCATCAAGCCACAGAAGGCGGTAGGCCGCGCTGCTCGGCCCCCGGTTGAGCAGCTCCGCGATGCCCTGCACCACCGGGTCCTGATAGCGCTTCGCCTCCCAGAGGATCAGCCGGATGGGCGGGCCGCCCTTGGGCACCGTGGTGTCCTCCAGCGTGGCGGTGCGCTGCAGCCCGGGGTAGACATGGTGGAGGCGGAACACGGCCTGGCCGTGCAGGCCCTGATCCGCCCACGGCACCTTTAAGCCGGTGAGCTGTTCGTAGAGCTGCACGAGCATGTAGAGGGTGGGCATGGAGAAGTCCCAGTACGCGGGGCCCTCGTGAAAGCCCCCGTCGGGGCTGAAGGTGATGAAGATCCGCTCCACCCGGTCCCACGCCCAGGCCAGCCACTCGCGCGCCTCGTGCACCTCGCCGTAGACCGCGGCGCTCGACAGCACCAGCGCCAGGTGCGCGAACCAGTAGTGGTTCTGCTGGAAGCTCAGGCCCCCGCCGGTGCGGCCGTTGAGCGACAGCTCGTAGATGTGCCGGGCCTGGCGGCTGAACAGCGCTCGCAGGTCCGCGCGCAGGTCCTCGGGGATGTCGTGGTAGATCCAGTCATAGGTCAGCGCCACGCCCTCCATGAAGTACTCCGCGTCCAGGTCGGCACCCACGTGGGGGTAGCTCGCGGCCATCTCCAGCCACACCAGCAGGCGGTCGAGCTTCTCCTGATCCGGCTCCAGCACGTGAGAGAGCGCATACGCCGGCAGCGTGCGGAACGCACCGCCGTTGCGCTGGCCGGGATTGAACTCGGGCGGATCGCGCTCGAGCGGCCCCGCAGGGCTGTAGTACTGCTGCACGATCGGGTCCTGCAGCCGCGCCCGCATCCGGTCGATGTCATCTGCGGTGAAGAACATGCGCGGGTGCTGATCCGCCAGCTCCGGCAGCATCGGCTCGCGCGGCACCTGCAGGATGTTCCGTCGCAGAGATACGCTGCGCAGGGCGCAGCCGGGCCCCTCCCGGAGGATGAGGCGAACGGTGTGCTGACCGGGCTCGCGGATGATCACCGGCCCGGCGCGCCGGTCCATGGACTCCCGCGGCAGGGTCAGCGGGGCGTCGCCCTGCTCGCTGTCCACGACGACCCAGAACGAGTCCGTGCCGCTGTTGGGCGCGCTGGCCTCCACCACCACGCTGTACTCGCCGGGCGCCAGCTCATGCTGAATCTCGACATAGAAGTCGTTGTCCACCGTTACGGCCACGGGCCGGCCGTCCCGCTCCTGAAGCTGCATCCCCGCGCCGTGCTCCAGCAGCGCCTCGCCCACCACCTCCACGATCGGCTCGGTCCCCAGTATCGGCGTGTCGGTCAGGTGCTCGATGTCCACGCCCGAGAACGGTCCTGCGACAAGGGCGGCCAGCAGCATCTCACGCATCGTCAGCCCTCCAGTGCGACCTGACCTCAAAGCATCGGGGTGCACAGGTCGCGCTCGCGGATGATCCTTCCCAGCAGGAAGTGCTTGCGATCAGGGTACCACAGGTAGCGCCGGCCCTCGAACTCGAAGAAGCTCGTGTAAGTTGCGACCTCGGTGCGGGCGTTCGGCCCCACCGCCACGCCGTCGGAGTCCATCAGCTCCCGCGGCGCGCCGTAGAGAATGGGGTGGGTCGGATGGTCGATAAAGC
>JBNGDZ010000039.1:7981-12208 GCA_049975765.1 Armatimonadota bacterium | reverse complement strand
CAGCCTGTAGTCGCCCGGGCCCTGGCCACCATGCGCCGTCCCGTCATTGTTGTGAAACAGCAGCAGGTAGCGGCCGTCGCGCAGCCGGTAGAGCGGGCAGGGCGCGATCGGCTGCAGCACTTCCGGCCCGCCGGGGCAGTAGCGCAGCGGCCGCGGGTCATCCCAACTCCGCCCGTCGTCATCCGACAGTGCGAACCAGATGCTGCCGGTGAGGGTGCGCATCGCGCAGATCAGCCGCCCGTCGGGCAGCGGCTGCACGGACGGCTCCTGCGCCACGCTGGCGGTGGGGTCGTCGGGGCGAGGGACACGCAGGCCGCGGTCGCCCTCCGGCCAGATGGTCACCCGGAGGGCGAGGGGCTCATCGGCGGTGAGGATGTCCTCGAAGCGCAGGAACCATATCTCCGAGTCCAGCTCGAAGAGCCCCACATCCCCGCCCACGGCCCGCGAGGCCCAACGAGTAAAGCCCGCCAGGACGTCGCCGCCCGGGGTCAGAATGGGCGTCTGGTAGCAGATCCAACTGGGGGGCACGCCGGGATCGGGGTGGCTGATGGCGCCCGGCCGGATCTGCACGATCCCGTGCTCCCCGCTCCAGGTCCTACCGTCGTCATCCGACCAGCGATACCAGCACTCGCCGGTCGTGTCCTCACGGACGTCCTCGACACCGACGTTCTTGTTGTAGAAGTAGTAGACGCGGCCGCTGTGGGGAACGACGATGGGGAAGCCCCAGCTCGCGATGCGCCCGTCCTCGCCCGGGCCGCCGATCTCGACCGGCTGCGACCAGCTATGCCCCCGGTCCTCCGACCGGCTCACCACGCAGCGCTGGTCGGGCGCGTTCTCGCGCGTCGCCTGGGTCCAGAAAGCCAGGAAGGTCCGCCGCGGCGTCGCGACCACGAGGAAGTGCTGATTCTCGCTGTCGGACTCTTCCGGCCCGCTGGGAAGGTAGACGACGAGGTCGGGCGCCGTGCGCCGCCACTCATCGGTGTAGCAGTCCATGGCCGCCTCCGCTGGCAAATGGGTGGTGGCAGGGCATTCCTCGCCTGAGGCGTGAGGCCCTTCGTGGCTCAGCGGCTCGCCTGCTCGGCGATGTCATCGGCGACCGGCTCGCCGCCGGCGCACAGCAGGCCGGCCGCCAGCGCCTCGTCCTCGCGCACCGCCGCCTCCACGCCCAGCCTCGCGAGCTTCATCGCGTAGGGCAGGGTGGCATGCGCCAGGGCCAGCGTGGAGCTTCTGGGGACCACGCCGGGGATGTTCGGCACCACGTAGTGGATGACACCCTCCTCCACGAAGGTGGGGTCGGAGTGAGTGGTCTTGCGCAGCGAGGTCTCGATGGCGCCGCGCGGCTCCGCGGTCACGTCGATGATCACCGCGCCGTCGGGCATGCCGCGCACCATCTCGCGGGTCACCACGTGCGTCCGTGCATCCTGCAGGATCGTGGTAGCGTTCACCAGCAGCCAGGCGCGTGTGAGCGCGGTCGCGATGGCGTCCGGCTCCGGGGCGGCGATGGTCGCGTCGGGGAGCAGGTTCTGCAGTTGCGCCCGTCGCTCGGCGCGCAGCTCGAAGATCGTCACCGCCGCGCCCAGGCCCAGCGCCGAGCTGGCCGCCCACTCGCCCACCGTGCCGCCGCCGATGACCACGATCTGCGTCTGGCCGGCGCCGGGCATCTCCCCGACCATCACGCCCGGGCCGCCATGGACCGTCTGCAGGAGCTGGCCGCCGATCATCACCGCCATCTGCCCCGCGATGCGGCTCATCGGCGCAAGCAGCGGCAGCGAGCCGTCGCGCAGTCGCACGCGCTCGAAGGAGATGACGGTCATCTGGCTGTCCAGGAAGGCCTCCACCAGCCACGGACGAGTCTCGGTGTGCGTGTATGAGAACAGCGCGCCGCCCCGGGGGAACAGCCTGCACTCGCCCTCGGTGGGCTGCTTGACCTTCAGCACCAGATCGCCGGCCGACCAGGTTCCGGCGGCATCGGCGGCGATGATGGCGCCCGCCTCGCGGTACTGCCGATCCGGGAAGCCGGCACCCGCGCCGGCCGAGGCCTGGACGATGACCGCGTGTCCGGCGTCGGCGAGGCGCCTGACGCCCTGCGGCGTGGCGCCTACGCGCATCTCGTTGTCCTGCACTTCCCTGGGGATCGCGATCCTCATCGGGCGCACCTCCGCCGACGTCCTGGTCCGAGCCCTCGCGGTCGCTCCGCTGCTGGCCCACTTCCCGCCTGCCGCGGCAGACACCTGCGTGCCCGTGGGCGTTGACGGGGCCCACGGCTGCCTGCTATAGTGCTCCCAGTCGGCGATGGAGTTCGCCCCGGGCAGCCCGCCGAGCTGCCTCAACCATCCTCTTCGGGATTAATGACTCCTGTCTGGCTCCACCGTGCACGCGTCTGCGTTCGCGTCAGCGATACACGCGCAGCGCGCGGCTGCATGAGAGGTGAAGTGACAGGATGATCCCGGACGCCCCGCATCACAAGCGTGAACATCTCGATCGCATGGTCGCCCGCCAGAAGCGGCGCCACCTGGTGGCGCAGTTGATGACCGCCAGACGATGGGCCCGTCAGCTTGAGCAGGTGCTCCTGAAGGGAACGTCCCCGACGGGCTACAGCTCTCCCCTGACGCCTCTGCCCAGGGATCAGGCTGAGCGCGTGCTGCGGCCGGTGCGGACGCTCATCGAACACCTCCGGGACTTTGTGGCCGAGCACGCTCCCGAGGAGCTGGCCGAGGCGGAGCGGCGGCGGTCACGGGCAGAGACGCGGTTGTGGGCCCGCAACCTGCTTGAGCAGCTCCGCGACACGCTGGATGAGCTGACCATGGAGCTGTCCGGCGAGGACAGAGCAGAGCAAGTCCAGCAGGACGCGAAAGCGCTTCGCCGCCGGGTTCGCAGACTTATCGACGAGGCTCACAGCAGCCTGAACGTTTCGGACGAGGGCTGACGTATCCCGCAGGCATGGAGGAGGATCCCAGTTGCCGACCGAAATCGCGCTCGTGCTCACAGGTGGTGGCGTCGGAGCGGTCTGCCGCTACCTTCTCGCCCTGGGTGCCGTGCGGTTGTGGGGCGAGGCGTTCCCCTGGGGAACGTTACTGGCGAACCTTGTCGGAAGCTTCGCCGTAGGAGTGGTGTACTCGTTCGGCGTGGAGCTGGGAGGTCTGGGACCTCGGGTTCGTCTGTTCCTGATGACGGGGCTGCTGGGAGGGATGACCACGTTCTCGTCGTTCACACTCGAGACATCCACTCTTTACGCGCAGACAGGTGAGCTCTCGGCGCTCGCGAACCTGGCGGCAAACATCGGTGGGGGCCTGGTGCTGCTGGTGCTGGGGATGCTTGTAGGGCGGCTGCTGTGAGGCGGAAGGAGGACAATCGGTGCCGGCGGAGTATAACGTCATAGAGGTGTTCACGAGTGAGGACGCGAGGTTCGAGGGCCGGCCTGTCGCACAGGCAATCATTGACCTGCTGCGTGATAAGCGCATCGCGGCCCGCTGTTTTGTCTCGCGCGGACAGACCGGCTACTACGAGAATGGAGAGGTAGCAAGCACCCGGCTCGAGGTTCTGTCCTACAACCTGCCCCTGAAGATCGAGATCATCCTCCCCACCGCCGAGCTGGACCGTATACTTCCGCGCGTCGTCACCATCGTCACCGACGGCATCGTTGCGGTCGAGGACATGCGGGTGCAGAGCCACCGAAGCCGCTACCGCCTGATCCCGCGGCAGCTTCTGGTACGCGATATCATGGCCCCCGACCCGGTGAGCGTGGCAGAGGACACGCCTGTGAGCAGCGTCGTCCGCCTTCTCCTGTCGGCGGAGTTCAACGCTGTGCCAGTTGTTGATGAACAGCAGCGGCCGGTCGGCATCATCACCCAGGGCGACCTGGCGCGACGTGCGGACATGCCCCTGCGCCTGGGACTGCTGGGGGCTATCGAGCATGCGTCAGTGGCGGAGTTCATGTCGCGGGCGGAACAGATGCCGGCGGCGGAGGTCATGACGCGGCCTGTGGTTACGGTGAGGGATGATCAGCAGGTCTCGCACGCCGTGGAGCTGATGCGTCGGCGAGGCTTCAAGAGGCTGCCGGTGGTGGATGAGGGTGGCAGACTCGTGGGCGTCGTTACCCGCCTGGACGTCTTCAAGACCGCCACCGCGAAGCCGGGGACCGAGGGCGAGAGCGCACAGCGGGAGTACGTGCAGTGGGAGGGCGTGCCTCACGTAAGGGACGCAATGAACCGGGAGACGGGGACGGTC
>JBNGDZ010000039.1:0-7971 GCA_049975765.1 Armatimonadota bacterium | reverse complement strand
CCCGCAGACCTCGATCGATGAGGTGCTGCGCACCCTCTCCGCCCGCCAGGTGCAACGGGTCGCGGTTGTCGACGACGACGGTCGGCTTGTAGGTCTGGTAACCGACAGGGATATCGTCGCGGCTCTCGACCATCGGCCTCCAGGTCTCGTCGGATCGATCATCGACCACCTGGCCCTGCCCGGCTACCGGCGTGCGCGGGCCCCCGAGATCACGCTGGACACCACCGCCGGCGAGATCATGGAGACCGATCTGATCACCGTCGGCGAGGATGCGACGCTGCAGGAGGCCATGCGGCTGATGGTCGAACACGCCCTCAAGCGCCTCCCGGTGGTCGACAGCGCGGGCCGTTACCAGGGCATGATCAGCCGCGCCGAGCTGCTGAGGATGAGTGTGGAGCCCTGACCTAATGCCCGCGGCCCCAGGGAAGAGGAGGATCGACATGCGGGAGACAGCTAGTATCAACGGCCGGCGCATGTTGCTGATCACCGGCCTGATGGCGCTGTGTATGCTGCTGGCGGTCGGCGCCTTCGGGCAGGAGGAGAGACAAACCACTATGCTCCACGACTGTGACTCGCTGGAGGGCATCAGCGTCTCCGGCGGCGCCGACTGGCCGGAGACGACGCTGGAGCTTAGCACCGACGAGCAGTACGTGTCCCAGGGTGAGGCCAGCGTGCACCTGTCCGGAGTCTCGCCGGCCGACGCCGCCGGCAACTCATACCTGTCCGTGGACTTCGACCTCGCCGGCGTCGACCTCACGCGCAAGGCCGTGCTCTTCGACATCTGGACAAGCATTCCAGAGAACACCCAGGCCCTCTACGCGCGCGCCTACAACGCCGAGGGCCAGTGCGTGCTCAGCTACCTCAACTGGAGCAGCCCCATCAGCACCGAGCGCACCACGGTGGAGCTTGTGCGGGGCTTCAGCGATGTGCTGGCCTGGGAGCAGAAGATGGTGGAGAGCGATGACCTCACCAGCGTCACCAGGCTCCGACTTTACATCGGCACCCACGGCGCGGGTGTGCCCTTCGACTGCTACATCGACAACATCCGCATGACCACCAGCGAGATCCGCAGCTTCCTGGACGTGGACGAGGCCAAGCCGCGCCACCCGCGGACGCCCATCGTGGAGGGCGGGCAGCCGCAGGCGATCATCGTGGCGCCAGATGATGATGAGTGGCGGGCGGTCGCCGACCAGGTGCGGGCGATGGTCCGCGACCTCACCGGCGCCGAGCTGCCCGTCGCGGTCGCGGACGAGATCGAAGATGAGGCGATGCGCTCGCAGACCGTCATCGTGATCGGCAGCGTCGTCGCCAACCCGCGGATGCTCTACCTCTACTCGCACGGCTACCTCTTCGCCGATGACGCCTATCCCGGGGAGGGCGGCTACGAGGTGCGCACCGTGCACGATCCCTGGGGCACCGGCACCAACGCGCTCTCCATCGGCGCCAGCGATCCGGCCGGCGCCAGAGCGGGCGTCGCGGCGCTACGGGAGCGGCTCGAGGCCGGTGATGGCCTGGTGCTCGACGAGCCCCTGCTGCTGGTTGAGCTGTCGGATGAGGCCGCCGAGCGGTGGGGCCGGGCCTTCGAGGTCGAGCCGGACGAAAAGTGGCTGGAGAACCTCAAGGAGCAGGCCGAGCAGGATCTGCAGACCGGCCGGCACACCGGGCTCTTCGGCCGCGCCGCCTCGGTCGGCCTGGACTACCAGCTCACGCGCAAGGACGGCTACGCGCGCGGCTTCGTGTGGCTGCTGCAGCGCGCCAAAGAGCACCGGGACACCGATCCGGCGACCTACGGCGGGCCGTGGGGCATGGACTCGGACTTTCGGGCGTACATGGTGCTCCCGGCCTGGGATGTGGTGGAGGAATCGCCGGCGCTGAGCGATGACCAGCGGCTGGCGGCCACGCGCGTGCTGTTTCAGTGGATGCAGGAGGCGGTGGTGCCGTCGGCGGCGGGCACCGTCGGCAGCACCCGCGTGCGCCACAACCACCAGACCTTCCCGGCCCTGGGCTGCATGTTCGCCGGTGAGTACTTCGACAAGTACTACCAGGCCGGTGAGGCCAGGCGCTGGCTGACCATCGCGGACGCGTGCTTCCAGTTCCAGGCCCAGGCCTTCAAGCCGCACGAGGACTGCAACGGCTACCAGTGGCTGACGCTGTATCACACGCTGGCCTACTGCCTGGCGCGGCCGCACTTCGAGTACTTCGAGAACGGCAACGCCGCCCGCGACGCCGACTACGCCATCATGGGGATGGACAACCTCGGCTATCAGGTGACCTACGGCGACACCGGCGCCTACACCGGCTGGTGGTCCGAGATGCCCTTCCTGCACGGCGCGGAGTTCTACTACCGCGACGGCCGCTACGCCTGGGCCATCAACAAGAAGCAGCAGGTCTCCGGGCGGCTGAGCACAGGATGGTACGCCACCGACAGCGAGCCGACTGTGCCCGAGGACCTGATCGGCGCGAGGGCATTCCCCCTCGACCCGCACTACTATCAGTCGCACGGCGCGCCGGAGGACCTGCCGGTGGAGCAGACCGTGGACAAGGTGGTCTTCCGCAACGGCTTCGATCCGGGGGATCAGTACCTGCTGCTCGACGGGCTCAACAACGGCGGCCACCTCCACTACGACGGCAACTCCATCTCCCGGATGACCGCCAACGGGCGCATCTGGATCGCGGACGCCTCCTACATGGCCTCGCTGCCCAAGTACCACTCCACCGCGCTGATCCTGCGCGACGGCCAGTCCGAGGCCCTGCCGGACTACTGCCGGATGGAGCACATGCGCGATCTGCCCAGCGTGGGCTTCTCGGAGACGGCGCTGACCGACTACGCGGGGATGGACTGGCACCGCAACATCGTCTGGCTCAAGGGCGAGTGGTTCCTGGTCGCCGACGAGATGCAGGCCCGGGAGGCAGGCGACTACAGCGTCCGGATGCTCTGGCACACCGTCGGCGATGTGGAGCTGGGCGAGGACGGCCTGTCGGTGGAGCAGCAGGGCCAGCACTGCGCCATCCGCATGACGCCCGAGCTGCGCTTCATGCTCGAGCATGATGAGGAGTACGGGGCGAACTGGAGCGGCTACGAGTTCATCGACGAGGCCGTGGTGCACAAGCTGACCGGCATCTGGAACGGGCAACTGGAGGAGGGCGAGCAGATCACGCTGTTCACACTCCTGCATCCCTCCGGCGAGCAGCCATCCGCGCTGCACCTGACTCGCCTGGGGCCGAACCATGTGGCGGTCACGGGCGAGGGCGTCGAGCCCACGGTCGTCGCGGTCGGCGGCCCCGACAGGCGCATCTCGCTGGCGGATCAGGCGCGCATCCGCGGCCACGCGGCCGTGCTGCGGCCCGACCTGCTGGCGCTGATGGACGCCGAGAGCGTGGAGTACCAGTTCCAGGTCCTGGACCTCTACGGCGGCCAGGATGTGGAGATGAGCCTCGGTGAGGGCGACGTGGTCTCCTACTGGAACGCCGGCCGCACGGCCCAGCCCTCCACGCAGGCCGCGCGCGAGTACTACCCGGAGGTCGCGAGCATCCCCGCCCGGATGGTGCGGGGCATGATCGAGGCCGCGGTGGCCGCCGCCCCGCCCGTGGTGAAGCCCAAACTCGCGGGAGCCGATGCGCCTGCGCTCGAGGAGCTGTGGAGCTACCGGGAGACGCTGGAGAGCTACCTGCTGACCGGAAACCGGGGCATGTTCGGAGCGGTGGACACCGGCCTGCAGATCTTGGCCCAGCCCGATCCGCTGCCGCACAACGTCTTCGACCAGCCCGAGGAGCGGACGAACACCGTTGACAACATCGTGGATGGTGGGGTGCAGGGCACCGCTGACGGCGTCATGTGGGACGACGATCAGACCGTGACGCTGCGGATGGACTTCGACGGCGTCTACCAGATCGAGGACATCGTCGTGAAGGCCTGGTTCGCGACCTCCTCGAGCAAGGGCAAGCTCTTCCAGGTGGGCGATATCCGCATCGAGGCGTCCGACGACGGCTTCGCGCAGGACGCGCGGGAGATCGCGCACCTCACCGACACCGAGATGCACGGCAACTGGGGCGCGCCGGGCCATGCGCCGCATCCATACGAGTTCGAGGGCCTCGACACCCACGCCCGGAATCTGCGGCTGACGCTCACGCCGCGCGAGGGCACCGCCATCTACATCGCGGAGATCGAGGTCCGGGGGACCGCGGAGGGCATCGAGGAGCGCGCCCTGCAGCCGGACTCGGACGTGCCGGTGCACTCCTTCGTGGCGCTGCACGCCGCGGACGTCGATGGCGATGGCGCCGACGAGATCGTCGCCGGATCCACCAACGGGAAGGTCTACCTGTTCGCCAGCGACGGCTCGGTGGCCTGGACGCGGGAGATCGGCGGGCGCGTGCAGGCGGTGAGTACGGCGCGGCTGGCCGGACATGAGCATCCGGTCATCCTTGCCGGCGGGACCGGCGCCACCGTCTTCGCCTACACGGCCGAGGGTGAGGAGCTGTGGAGCTTCCCCATCCCGACCTACAAGGGCACCGGCGTGATCACCACCCTCTTCCCGGCCGACCTGACCGGCGACGGCAACCACGCCGTGGTCGCCGGCAGCGAGGCCTGGCGCTACTACGCCATCGACGCGCTGGGGCAGGAGATCTGGCGGGTGGAGAGCGTGCGCAAGTCCACGGTGGGCGCCGCCGCGGACCTCGACGGCGATGGCAGGGACGAGGTCGTGGCCGGCACCGAGTACCACTGGTGGACGGTCTACGACGACGATGGCTCGCAGATGTGGCGCTACAGCACGCGCACCGGCCCGGGCGTCAACGACGTCGTCGCGGAGGACCTGACCGGCGACGGCACGCCGGAGGTGGTCTTCGGCGGCCGCGACAGCTTCCTGCATGCCCTCTCAGCCGACGGCGCGCTGCTGTGGAAGTTCAACACCGGCGACGAGGTCACGGCCCTGAGCACGATCCCGGCGCCGGAGGGCGCCGACCTGATGGTGGCCTCCCGCAGCTTCAACCTCTACCGGGTGGACGGCGAGGGGAACCTGATGTGGCGCACCGACCTTGGCCATCCGGTGATGGATGTGGCGACCTGCGCGTCGCCTGATGGAGAGCGAGTTGCGGCCGTCACGGAGGCCGGAGCGGTGCTGATGGCCGCGTCCGACGACGGCGCCCTCATCGGCCGCCACGAGCTTGGAGCCGCCGGCATCCGCGCCATCGCCGCGGACCTGGACGGGGACGGCGTCGAGGAGATCGTCGCCAGCAGCCGCGACGGCAATCTGACCGTGCTGCGCTGACCGGCCCGAGCGGCATCAGTCGAGCTTGAAGACCACCGCGTCATCCCACCAGACGACGTCCTGCTCGGACTGCTGGCCGCCGACCCACAGCAGGAGCACAAGTCGGCCGGCGCCCTCCGGCACGGTCACCACACCGACCATGCGCTGCCACTCGCCCTCGGATCCGTGCGTGCTGAGGAAGCGGTCTTTGTGCTGGGCGTGCCAGGAGCCATCGGCCGTCTGCCACCGGACTCTGACGGACGGGGTCCCCTCGCCCTGCAGCCGATACCACGCCGCGACCGCGCAGCGCTCACCCGGGGCGACCGCAACCGACTGGATCAGGCAGCCCTGTCGCACATCGCGTATGGTCGCTGCGCCCGGCGCCTCGTGCCCGACCTCGCGGTCCCAGCCCGGAGTGCCCTCGGAGCCGGCCGCCGCGCTCTGCCAGAAGCTCCATGCGGCCGGAGCGTTCTCCCGCTCCCAGTCCGCCGCCTGAGGGCCCTCGGGAGGCTCGGCGGTCTCCGCCGAGAAGTCACCGTTGGTCAGCACGCTCTGCACGCCCTCAGCGGCCTCGGCGAGCACGCGCGCGGCGTGCTCCACCGGATCGGTCACCGCCCACAGCACCTCGTTGATCCCGGGCAGCAGCTCCGACCAGCGCTGCTCGCCGGCACGGGGGTGCGGCGTGGGCCACCAGCTCGCCTGCTCCCCGTAGAGCCACACGTACTCGTCGGCGGCCTCGAGCGCGCTCACCAGGTTCTCCTCAAGCCGCTGCAGTGGGGTCTGATCGCCGGGATCGATGTACCAGGAGGAATCGGGCGGGTTGACATACGCGTCGAGATACACCCCGAAGCTCACCTGCACCTGCGCGCGGTAGGCGTAGCGGTTCTCCGGGGAGACGAGGTACTGGCAGGTGTTGCGGATGGCGTTCGCAGCGGTCAGGTACTCCACGTTGCTGTTGAAGCGGTAGGCGCTCTCACAGCCGTCCACCAGTATCACGTCCGGCGGTGCCGCATCCAGCCAGCCGTCGATGAAAGCCGGGTAGAGGCCGTACCTGTTCGTGGCGAGCGCCAGAGACGGGTGCCCGGCCTGCCTCTGGAAGATAGAGAGCATGAAGAGGCCGAAGATCGTGATGTCCGGGTACTCCTCGGCGACCGCCGCCATGACCTCGCGACCCCGCTGGCGGGCCATCTGCTCGTACTGCTCGAAGGTGTGCTCGGCGGCCTCGGCCTGTGAGTGGTATTCGAACTGCGGGTGGCGGTAGCTCTCGGGGTCGAAGAGGAGGCCGGGGATCCCGCCCTCCCTCGCCACGCGCGCGGCCGTCCGCCAGTGGTCCACGATGGTGGCCCATCCCTCATCGTCAAACCAATCCACATCGCCGGGCGTGGCCTTGATATCGAGGAAGCAGTCGGTCAGCCGCTGCGGCTGCGCGGCTGCGAGGTCCTCGATGATCTGCTCGATGTCCTCCTGCTTCCAGATCTCCCGGCTGTGGGCGAAGTCGAGGAACGGGCTGTTGTTGCGGCCCGTGAATCGCAGCGAGCTGCCCCGGAAGGGCAGCTCGTCCATCAGCTCCACGTTCTCGCGCAGCCGCTGTGCGTTCGGCATGTCCCAGCCGACGGCGATGAGCTTCTTGGGGGGAGCCGTCTTCTGAGCCAGTCCCGCCGTGTTCGATGCGACGAGGGCGATCAGCCCGACGACTGCGATTCTACGCATGGCCCGCCTCCCGGAGCGATGATGATCTCCCGTCGGGCCATTCCGCAATGGACGCCGTCAGTCCTGCCTGTGCACCAGTTGCTCCTTTTCAGGGAGCGGCTGGACCTCGACGTCATCGGCGTCCTGGACGGCGTAGAGGGCCTCGACCTCCTTGGGCGTGAGGCCCAGCGCGGTGGCGATGCCATGCAGGATCGCCTCCGGGCGCGGCGGGCAGCCGGGCACGTAGAAGTCGACCGGCATCACCTGGTCGGCGCCGCCGAGAACGTTGTAGGTGTCATGCCACATCCCGCCCCCCGTGGCGCAGGAGCCGATGGCGATGACGACCTTGGGGTCCGGCACGGCCTCGTAGACGCGCCTGACCGCCGGAGCGGTCTGGCGTGTCATGGGACCGCAGACGATCAGCGCATCGGCGTGGCGCGGCGAGCCCACCAGCCTGATGCCGAAGCGCTCCGCGTCGTAGTAGGGCGTGAGGGTGTCGAGCACCTCAATGTCACACCCGTTGCATGCCCCACAGTTGGTGTGATACACCCACAGCGCTCTCGGCAGCGTCTTCTTCAGGATCCAGTCGCGAATCATGCCAGTCACCTCAGTATGCGGCAGCGGCCCACTCAGAACCCGATCGCGGCTCGCGCGGCCTCCTGTACCAGCCACGGCACGGCGCTGAAGGCCGCACACAGCAGCGCCATGATCAGCATCAACGCGGCAACGCCCGGCGGCGTCCGCCCAGGGTGCTGCTCGGCCGCGTCGGCGAAGACGGACTCGGTCTCGCTCACGACCTCGCGCCGCTGCAGCGCGGTGACCAACAGCACCGCCAGCGCCAGCCAGGCTCGCTGCTCGGCCGCGCCGAAAACGATGGAGAGCTTCCCCCAGAACCCCGCCAGCGGCGGCCAGCCGCTGAGGGTCAGCGCGCCGAGCAGAAAGGCCCCCGACGTCACGGGCATCAGCGCCCGGAGGTTGCGGGGCTGGGGCAGCCGCTGACTGCCGGTGCTCTGCTCGACGGCGCCGGCAGCCAGAC
>JBNGDZ010000038.1:0-17138 GCA_049975765.1 Armatimonadota bacterium | reverse complement strand
GCGCAGGTGGGCGGCGGCCGCCTCGGCGTCGAAGTCGGCCTCCCCGCGCCCGGGCCCTGACAGCGCCAGGGTGCGGTACATCGATGCGCGCACCTGGCCGCCGTGGAAAGGGTGGCGGCCATGCATGGGCACCGGCACGTCCAGGAGGTTGGCGTAGAAGCGCAGGTTCATCAGCACCATCCGCAGCCGTGCCAGCGCGTCTGGTGTGACCTCGAAGGGCGTGTCATCAAGCCGCCCCACGATGTCCATCAGCACCGGGATGCAGTAGCTGCCGTAGGCGAAGTAGTGGGCGCCGTGGTGGTAGGCGGAGCCGTCGGGCTTGAAGCCGTCGAGCCCCTGGTGGAGGATCTCGCGCGAGAGCAGGTCCGAGAAGCAGGCCACCCACTGGTAGCGCTCGGTGGGGTCGGGCCGAAGCAGCGCGCCCATGAGTCGCCGCGGCTCGACGATGCCGAATCTGTCCAGATTCACGCTCAGCTCCGGGTCGGCGTCCAGGATGCGGCTGACGCCCCAGTTGTAGTCGAAGAACGCCGCCTCGCGCTCGCCCCGGCCGCGCCGGCGCATGACATCGCGCATCCAGAACATGGCGTCGGCGAGCGGACGACCGGCGTAGCCGCCCCAGCCGTTGCCCGAGCCGGCGGCGAAGCCCTGGTCGGCCAGGTGGTCGGAGAGCAGCGCATACCAGTCGGCGATCCGCTCCCGCTGCGCCTCATCCGTGGTGCGATGGTATGCGGCCGCGACCTCCCGCATCCAGGTCGCCATCTCTGAGGGTGTCGGCGGCGGGTCCGGCACTCCAGCGCTCTCGTAAAGCCCCGGAGCGGGGACCAGCGGATTGCCGACCACTCCCCGGTCGGTCAGCCGGACGTTGAAGGCCGCGAACTGCTCGGCCCGCTCGGCCATGTACTCCTCGCTGAAGCTGAAGCCCTCCTCGGTGGCGGGGTCGATGGTGGCCGCCACGCGCTCCAGCGCCGCGAGCTGCTCGTCTGTCAGCTCGTCGGGCCGCTGCACCGGCACCTCCACCTCGTCCGGGTCCACCGGCTCCCACGCGAAGGCCTGCGCCGGGATGCAGGCCGCGCGGTAGTCCAGCAGGCCGTTGTAGACCACCAGGTCGATGAAGAGCGTTCCGGCGTCCGCGTCGTGGGGCGCGGTGATGCGAATGCCATCGGCGGCGGCGGGTACGCGGCCGTTGAACTCAGCGCCCCAGCGGTAGTGAAGCGCCGCGCGGCGCCAGCCGCTGAAACTGAGCGGGAACTCGAACCACCCTCCTGGCTCTTCGCCGGCGAGCGAGGTCACGATTACGGAGTCGTCGACGGGCTTGGGGCAGTAGAGCCAGATGGCGAAGGTGGCCTTGGAGTAACCTCCGTAGCCGCCGGTGCGGCCCAGGTCGCCGAGGTCGTGCCGCGCGGTGAGCGCCTCGCCACCACGCCAGTCCCAGCGCAGCGAGCGGGAGCCATGCTTGTAGTGCAGGTCGCTGTGGCTGATACTGCCCGGCCGGGTGGCGGTCCAGTGCTCCGGGATGCCGGCCTCGAAGGACTCGTAGAGCCGCTGTTGCTGGGCCGCGCAGGATGAGGCGATAAGAAGTGCGCAGAGGACTGCTTTGGCGGCGTGGCTGACGGTCATCGGCAGGTGCTCCCTTGCCGGGGTCAGGAGGGCCGGAAGTCGGGCACCTCGACGGGCTGCCCGCCACTCTGGGCGGACAGGTGCGCGCAGATGCCCGGCACGGTGTAGTCCAGCGCGCGGTAGACGTCGATGGGCGGCTCGGTGTCGTCGAGAATGCAGCGCACGAAGTCGTTGCACATGAAGTACTCGCTGGTCCCGTGGCCGCCGGCGGTGGCCTCGGGCGGGGCCTTGGGGTGTGAGGCGCTTAGGGGCAGCTCAATAGGCCCCGTGAGGTTGGGAGTGCGCTCGGAGTAGAGCATGTGGGCATTTCCGGTGCCGCCGCGCGGCCCCTCCAGGTAGCCCTCGGTCCCGTAGACGACCATCCAGTGCATGGAGGGCTGGCGGGCGACGGCGAAGCCCACGAGTATCTTGATCACCGCGCCGGACTCGGCCTTGAAGACGCCGACCTCCATGTCGATGGTGCCCCATTCCGCGCCGATGTGGCTGCCGGTGTGCATCCCCACAGCCGAGACGCAGCGAGTGTTCAGGATCTCGAGGGCGGGCCCCAGATCGTGCGTGCAGTAGTGGATCGGCGGCATGGAGGCGCGCCAGGTGGGGCCGCTCTCGGAGCCGGGGGTGACGCCATCATAGCGGTCGTGGAGCAGATCGCGGCAGTCGTGGATGTACTCCGCCTCAGCGTAGGTGGGCCGGCCGATCTCCCCGCGCTCAACAAGCTCTTGGTAGGTCTGGATGTAGGCGAAGTAACACATATTCTCGGCAAACATGTACTTCCGGCCGGTGCGCTCGACAGTGCGCGCGAGCTGCTCCGCCTCGTCGAGGCTCCACGCGGCGGGTACCTCGCTGAGCACGTGCTTGCCCGCCTCCAGCGCCTCCACGGCGTGGGCCACGTGCAGCGGCGCCGGGGTGGCGACCACGATGGCATCTACTTCGGCGGCGCACAGGTCCGAATACTCCTCGAAGTGCATCGGCACCCCGTGCTCCTCGGCGACCTGAGCCGCGCGGCCGGGCTGCACATCACAGACCGCCGCCAGCTCGCACTCGGCATGGTGGCCGAAGACGCGGACGAAACCCATCCCGCGCCGCAGGCCGGCGACGCCGATTCGTAGGGGCATGACCGTCCCTCCAACGACAGCCATGATGACCGCCTGGGGTAGTTTGGGCGCGGTGCCGGGCGATTCCTCCGACATCAAGGCATCGGGCCCGCCCGTCGCGGGCGGGCCCGGGTACGTGCTTACGGAGGTGTCGGGCGCTCGGGGATCAGTGGCCTTCCCTGCCGTAGCCCCATCCGTGGTAGTTGCTGTCGTGATTCGGCGGGTTCTTGCCGTAGCGCAGCCGGTGCCAGTAGTTGTACCAGTTCTGCTCCAGGTACTCCAGGAAGTGGCTGTGCCTGATGTCCCAGCGGTGGCTGCCATCGTACGGATGGTTGATCAGGAAGGCCCGATAGCGCCGGACGGTCTTCTTCCACTTCTGGTCGGGTGTCTCCGTCTCGACGCAGCGGCCGCGGTTCGGCGGATGGCCGTGGCGCTTGACGTACTGCACCCAGTCATTCGCGGGCCACCAGTCCCGTCCCCAGGACCGGGGCATGGGCACGCCGCGCACTGTGGGGCAGGCCCCCGCTTCACGGTCAGATGGCCCCACCAGCCCGAGATCCCGCTGGAGGAAGATCTGGAACTCGGGGCTGCCGAAGTCCGGATTGGCCATGGCGTGACCCGCCAGCCCGACAAGCGCCGGCATCACCGTCAGCGTGGTCACGGTCAGGATCATCGTCAGTCTCCTCGTTGTCATCGAGCCCACCTGCCTTTCCGCGCTCGGCGCGTGAGGACGTCTTGTTCTGCGGCACATACTACCGACGATAGTAGATCGGGGCAAGAAACTGGCCCCGCCCGGAGGCGGGGCCAGTCAGGAGAGCCCCTATCTACCAGCAGCCCCAGCCGCTCCAGCTGCGGCCTCGTCCGTAGTCGTAGCCGTCGCCGAAGCCATCGTCGTAGCCATGGTCGTACCCGCGCCGGTAGCCCTGGCGATTGCCGTAGTCGTAGCCGTTGTCCCAGCCGCGATTGTAGCCGTTGTGCCAGCCGTGGTCGTAGCCGCGATTGTAGTCCCTGGTCTTGTACTGGTAGCGCGGCTGAGGGCGCTGCGGCTCGCGCCTGCGATCCCGGCGGTCCCAGTCGCCGCGGTTGCCGTTGTAGAAGCCGCGGTGCTTGGCCCCCACGTGGCTGGGATCGTCGTCGCCGATCATGCCGTAGACCAGCGCTCCAGCCGCTATCCCTACAAGAGCGCGCTCCAGGTCGTTGTCCGCGGCGGCCGGCCTGGGGGCGATCAGGCCCCCGAACACGAGCGTGAAGGCGACCACCGCCGCGAGCGTGCAGATCATGCCGCTTCCCAACACCGTGTCTCTGCTGAACATTGGAGCCTCTCCTTTCAGTGGAGGCTGCTGCCGGTTCGCGCCTCTCACTACTATCGGACGTAGTAGATAGTCCCGGTGTTCACTGCTTCCCGTCGATTCTTCCGGTTGACACGCGGCACTCTTGCCGAACGCGCGCGGCAGCAGTCTGAGGCCTCATCGCGCCTGATAACCGAAGCTGGAGACACGTCCCGTATCGGTACTCCTGTAGCTCCCGGTGCCTCGGTCATAGCCGCGCGTCGTGTAGTCGCTGACACCGCCTGAGGCGCCGCCCCTGTATCCCCGCACGCCCGTACCGCTGCCGCCTCGGACGCCGCCGCGCGTGTAGCCGTCGGAGTAGAGCCCGCCGGCCGGGATCACAGTGCCGCCGAAGATGGCGGCTGCCACGTCGGCGCTGAGGTACTTCGGCCAGATCAGCTCCAGGATCTCCTCCCGCTCGCCCTCCGCGTCCCGCCCGTCTTCGGCCTGCGTCCGCTGGGCGCCTGCGTCGGGAGCGGGGCGCGCCGGTGGCGACGGAGTCTCGACGCCTACCGGTCGCGGCACGATCTCAGCGCCGCGAACGTCCGCCCGCCGCCCGTCGGTGCGCTCTCGGATCATGTAGCGCCCGTCGCGGTTGGTGGCGACCAGGCCGCTTGCCTCCACAACCGCGCTCAAAAGCTGCTGCGGTGTAACGTCACTCAGCGAGAGGTAGACCGGGCTGTACGGATTCACGTCCCGGCCCAGGGTGTACTGCAGTCCGTAGGCTTCGCTCAGCATCTGCAGGACCTGCCCGAGGCTCTCCCCGTTGAAATGCGCATCAATCCGCGGCGGCTCGTTCTGTGCCGCTGCGGGCGCGAGCAGCGTTCCGAGCATCAGGATCACGATTCCTGCGACTGCGCATCGCTTCATAGACATCTTCTCTGCCCCCTTCATCATCGTTGGACTACTATCAGTAATAGTAGAAATGGTCACGCAACCAGTATCTTTGCTGCCTCTGGCGAAATCACACTACCCTCGGCCGCTCACCCGGCCGCGATCATCGACACCAGCCGCTCCAGCCCCATCCGTGGCCCCATTGCCGCTGCTGGCGGTGCCACAGGCGGTGGCAGCTTGCACGACTGTCGCACTGCCACTCCGGCACGCACCGCGGCGGATGCACGAAGATCAGATCCCGCGGCGGCGGCAGGAAGAACGGGCCCTCGCTGGGCGTAGGCACACCGCGGCCGGCGGGGACATCGCCCCAGACGTCGCCGAGCTTCTGCTGCCAGCGGCGCGAGAAGCTGCCCTGGAACGGCCGCTCGGTGGGCTGGAAGTAGGGGCCGGATGCGCCGATCTGGCCCTGAATCCGGCGGCCGACGATGTCCGTCGGCTGGTCCTGCTGCGCCGCCGCCTGCAGCGCGGTGCCTGCCAACAGCATGGACGCGACGGCTGCGATCCCCAGTATCCGTGTGCTCATCTCAGCGTGTCCTCCACCTCGTGTTCGATGCGTCTCCCCGTGCTATCGATACCGTGGGCTCAGATACGGCCAGCCCATGCCGTGCTTGGGTCCTGTGACGCTGCGCATGGGCTTGCGGTACCAGTACTGCCCTGGGAGGGCGTAGGGCGAGTAGAGGCTGCCCCGGCGGGCCTGCGACAGCTCGTAGCGGTCAGGCTCATGCCCGCAGAACGGGCACCTCTCGCCCAGGTCCCTCCAGTGTCCGCAGACGGCGCAGCGGACAGGATGTTCGTACCGCTCGGAGAACGTGGGGGTCTCAGATGGCTCCGGGCGGTAGTAGTATCCTGGAGGCCCCGGGGTCTGTCCATCCTTGACCGTGACCTCGCCCTCGAAGGGACCGATGTAGTACATGTGCTGGGTGCCCTGTGCGAGGGCGGTGGTGGCACAGGCCATGGCCGTGATGACAACAAGGATCGCGACGATGCGGGCCATGCTCCTCAACTCCCTCTTTCCGCCGCCTACTACCTTATGTAGTATAGCGGCTTTCGCTACTAGTGTCAATAGTAGCACCAAGAAAACTCCGACGCCGCCGGAATCCCGCTCAACTGAGCAGCCGGGACAGGTGCTCCCAGACGTGCGGGAGCCACCAGTCGTGATAGAGGAACTGAACGCGGCCGATGAGCAGTGAGATGCGCGCCATCACCGTTTGCCCGAAGCTGGCGCCGAAGGCGATCATCAGGAAGAAGATGCCGACTGTGGACGCTACGCCCAGCGTCCCGGCGTGCTCCCGGGAGAAGTAGAAGTACGCGAGGGTGCAGAGCACGCCGACTATCAGCAGGAAGTTGCTGACAGCGATCCAGATGGTAACCTCCGCCTTCTCGCTGGGCACGATGGGCAGGAGGGTGGCCTGGAACTGCGGCAGCATGTAGCCGTAGATGGTGTACGGGATGTTCAGGCCGGAGTACAGGCCCATCACGAAGGCAATCGGCCACCGGGAGAGCCAGTCATAGCGGGGGACGAAGCGGCTGAACATCATCAGCCCCAGCAGCCCGGGGATGATAACGACGTAGTTGGGGCCCTCAAGGTTGACCTTGCCCGGATGGAAGAGAGGGTCGATGAGCAGGGGAAGGACAGCTTCCCGATAGGTGATCACCACCCCGTAGCCGGCGGAGATGCCTACGAAGACGTGCTCCGCCAGCTTGTAGACAGGGTTGTCGCGGTACAGGAAGCTGAAGATCGCCAGCGTCAGGAATGCGGCGATCCAGACGCCGATGACCTCGGTCGAGATTCCCAGGATTTCAGGCGCTGCTGCTTCAGGCATGTTTGGGGGTACCAGCTATCAGCTATCAGCGAACGACACACAACCACGCCGCGTGGGTCGGGCTTCCAGCGCGACACTCGATCCGGCAGGCGCGTCAGGCTCCCCGCGAGGCGGCCTCAAGGGCGGGACCGTGCGTCTGTTACCTGCCGGGATGGCCCGGGTCGGGCGCCTCATTCCGCCGCGGGCTTGCGGATCTCCAGCCACCAGCCCACATCCGGCTCCGTGATGAGCCGGTAGTGCTCGATGCCGGCCTGTTGGGCAAGCTCTACCATCCCCTCGGCCGGTCCGTCCCATCCCTCCGGCGGGCCCTGTTCGGCCCAGCGCCTCAGCCGCGCCTCCACGAGCTTCTGGCGTATCTCGGGATCCAGCAGCGTGCCGAAGCCGCCGTGCCCCACGTAGGCGACGCCGCCGGGCTTGAGGATCCGATAGCACTCCCGCATGAACTGAACCTTGTCATCAACGAACGGGATGACGGCTCTGCTGAAGACGAAGTCGGCGAAGTCGTCTCGCAGCGGCATGTCGAGCGCGTCGCCCTCGATCGGGATGACGCGACCGGTCAGGCCGGCCTGATCCACCAGCACGCCGCACAGACGGATCGCCCACACGTCGATATCCAGGTTGTAGACCTTCATCTCGGTCTGCTCCGCCAGCGCCATGGCGAAGGCGCCCGCGTTGCCGCCGATCTCGACCGCGATCCCCCGGTTGAGGCCGTACTCCAGCACCATCTGCCGGGCCAGCGGCTCGTACATCGGCGCGCGCGGGCCGGTCATGACGCGGTAGTAGGGGACCTTCTCCTTGAGCGCCTCGATGTAGTCGTCGGCGCCCGCCTGTGCCGCGGCGACTGCGAGCACGGTCGCAGCCGCCGCCACACGAAGAGTCAGTCCGGCTCGGCGTCTCATCTCGCTTACCTCCACGGCCCCGCAGGTGTCATCGAGGCCCAGGTGCAGCGGTGACGCCCCCTACCTCCGCCTATGCCGGCCGGAGGCGAAGTACGCGATGTTGCCCACGATCACCAGCACGATGATGAGCAGGTGGGCGATGGACTGTGCGGACATGCCCAGCATTCCCGGCGCGTCCTCGCCCTCCAGCCCCAGAAGCAGCTCGTACTCGGCGGCGCCCTTGAGCCCGTTGATCAGACCGACGAGCTGATGTGACTGCAGGTACGGGTAGAGGTCGGTGGCCATGACGGCGGTGATGCCCAGAGCCAGGTCCTGATTGAAGCGCTCTCATGCCATGGCGATCCACGAGAAGGGCAGGTTCCCGGCCGCGAAGTCGATCAGCAGGGCGACGTCGTCGTAGGTCTCCACCCCCTCCATGACGGGCACCTCGTCGATGGGCCGCCCGTCGGCTGTGGTGGGGTAGACGGTGGGAATGCTCTCACCAAGGCCCAGGATGACCTGCGAGACACCGGGCTTGAAGCCCAGGTTCACGCAGTCCACGCCCTCCTCGGCGCCGACCTCCGCGGCCACCGTTGCCAGCAGGTCTCTGGCCAGCGCGGTGCCCTGGGGGTTGAGGCTCATGGTGATCACCCGCAGGTCGCGCTGCAGGCAGTGGCGGATGACGGCCCGCGCCTGAGGATGCAGCTCAGGCATCGAGGAGGGGCTGTAGTCGATCGAGACCAGCACCACCTCGCCCGGCGCCATCTCCTCCACGTAGTCGTAGACCGCCACCGTCGGTGGGGCCGGCTTGCCCAGTGGCAGCGCGTAGGCCGTGACGATGGGGATGATCACGGCCACGGCGATGCCGAGAAACACCCAGCGCCGGTCCAGCTCCAGCATTCGCTCCCACACGTTCACGGCCCCGCGGCACCTCCTCCCCCGCCCAGGTGCGAGCGCTCAATGCCCACGATGATGCGCAGGGCGGTGGCGATCGCGCCCAGGGACACGCCGAAGATGATCCCGCGCTTGCCGGCAACGGTCGGGAAGTTCATGATCCACTCGGAGATGTCCGGCATGGCGGAGTAGAGCTGCTCGCCCAGGCCGGTCTTGCCGAAGACCACGATCAGGGCGCTTGGCACCCGCCCCAGCATGACGATCACCGCGGCGATCAGCAGCAGCGTCGCCTCGATGCTTCGCGCCCGGAAGGTCCTGAAGGCCGCCGACGCGATGAAGAAGGCCAGCAGCGAGAACATGGTGGCGTCCAGCGGGACCTGGATGTGCCGGAAGATCCAGTCGAAGCCCGTGCCGCGCTCGTGCCCCCAGCCGATGCCCACCACGCACATCAAAACGAACGAGCCGATGGCCACGACGCTGTAGGGCCAGTCCCGGTGCTGGCGGCGGATCTTCTCCCAGTGGGTGCGCAGCAGGCTGGCGATGCCCAGCACCAGCGCGAAGGCGGCCACGATGCGCCCCCACTCCAATAGGCGCTCGTAGGGGGTCTGAATGAGTGCGTGCGGAATGAAGAACTGCACGGCCATGAAGACCCCGGCGAGGAAGGTTATGACCAGCGGGACCTGCAGTCTCACAGGATTGCCTCCGGCGGCTGGCAGTCAGCTATCAGCAGTCAGCTATCAGCGAACGGCGACGGCACGGGTCACTGCGCGAACCACTCCACGAATGACTGCGCCATCTCAGCCGGCACGCCCGTGGCCAGGGCGGCGTAGGTGGCCGCCGCCACGCCGATGATCAGAGCGGCGGCGATGAGCGTCTTGGCGATGTCCTGGCCGCGCAGTTGCGCCACCAGCAGCGGCTGGCGGGACAGGTAAGCGCTGGCGGCGTAGAGCTCCTCCCCCATCAGGGTGTAGTCGCATGCGGTGATGAAGAACGGAAGCTGGGTGTCGGCGTCGGTGCCCGCGATCTGGATGGCGCCGGCCTGATTGCCGGTCTCGGCCAGAATCAGGGCCTCGGCGTAGAAGTAGCCCATGTAGAAGTTGGCGGCCGGCTGCTCCCGCACCATGATGCCATCTACGGCGGCCACGTAGCCGAACTGGCTGTCGGTGAGGAAGTAGATGTTCTCGGGCCGGTAGGCGTCGGGCTTGCCGGCCTCCGTGTAGGCCTGGCGGACGATCTCTCGTTCGGTGGCCATCACCAGCGGGTCGTTGCAGGGGACGATGATGTCGCTCTCATAGGCCGCGGCCCGGCGCGAGAGATGCCCCAGGATGAGCATCGATGCGATGGTCGAGATGCTGCTGACGCCTCCGAGGCCGGAGACGTAGAGCATGGGCTGGCCCATCTCGGTGGCGCGGCCGATGGCGTCGTTGACGGCCTCCAGGCCGGCGATGGGCCGGATGTAGACCTCCTCGGCGCGCCCGCGGACGGCGTGAAGCGTCAGGAGCACGATTGCGCAGATGAGCACGGACCACAGCAGCGTCGGGGTGTACTTCTGGTCATACCAGCCACCCACCGGCCATGTCGGTGGCGCGGGATCGGATCGGAGCCCGGGCTGGATGGCGGGCACCCACGGCGCTGCGTCGATGACAACGGCCAGTGAGGGCTGCGGGCCGTAGGCGGTTGCGACGGCGACCTCCCACTTCGGCCACGGCCACGGCTTGAGGTTACCCACTGGTGCGGACGTCGCGTCCAGCGGCACCAGCGGGCCCTCCCTGAACGTGGCGCCCGGCCGCGCCTGGCGGTACAGCACCCGGTAGCCGATCGGCTGCAACAGCGGCACATCGATCAGCTCCGGTGGCGCCTCCCAGGAGACGATCAGCGTCTCCCCGCTGAGGTCGTCCGGGGCGTCGGCCACCTCAACCCGCCGCGGCGCGCCGGGACTGGCCGCGAAGGCGGCGCCCGCGAGTGCCAGAGCCAGCCCGATTGTCGCCGGCCGCGTGAGACTCATTGCTCGATGATCTCCAGGTTCGCACGTGGCACGGTGATAACCTCTCGGGGCTCCCCGACGTCCTTCCGGCTGACCTCGTCGGGGGCCTCCAGGCGCACACGCGCCACGCGCACGCGGGCCTCGGTGGGGATCTCCTCCAGCTCCTCGGGAAGCTCGGTCACCTCGGCCAACATGCCGAAGTAGGGCTGGCGAATCAGCCGCACATGGCTGCCCACCGACAGGCCCACGGCGGCCTGCTCGCCCTCGGCCTCCCAGGAGGCCTCCGGCTCGGGCACGATGACCTCCGGCCGGATGACCCCTGCGCGAATCTGGGTGGCACCGTTCACCGACGCCCGCTGCCCGTCGCGCTCGGCCAGTATCTCGAAGGTCCGGTGCCGCATGGGCGTGTCCCCGAAGCCCTCGGTGAGCACCAGGCTGAGGCCGAGGCTCTCCTGGCCGGTGATGGCCACGCCCAGGGGCTCGCCAAGGAACTCGTCGAGGTCCACGTCGTCGATGGCCCCGGAGACGACGGCGGCGGCGCCGACCTGGCGCGCCGCACGCAGGGCATCCAGCGTCACGCGGCCGCCGCCCGCCAGAATGCAGCCCGCGCACCCGTCCCCGATCAGCCCCTCACGACACACCTCGTCGGGCGCCTCGCAGAGCGTGCGGAGCTGGCCGTGGGCCTCGCCGCCCACGCCCAGGATGCCCTGAGCCAGGGCCCCACGCGTCTCCACCACCACGGCCTCATCCCCGCGGACCTCCACGACCGTGCCATCGATGTAGGCGTCGATCTCGACGCCGATGGGCTCGCCTCGGATGACTACCTGGCCGGTGACATCGCTGATGGTCTCGATGGTGCCGGGGATGGGCGCGCGGGCGATGGAGTGGAACAGGCCCCAGAACGACCTGCTCTCGGCGATGATCTGGCGGGCCTCGACCTGCTCACCCTCCTCCACGGTGATGAAGTCGATTGCGTCCTGGGGAGTCATTGACAGCTCGTGGGCCACGTTGACCGTGATTGCGTTGCCGGGCAGCTCCGTGCGGGCGACGAGCTGCTCGGCGCGGACCTGTTCACCGGCCTCCGCGTGGACCTCGCCGGGCAGGGGCAGGCGGCGCAGCCGGCGGATGACGGCCCGCTCGGTGACCCGCAGCCCGGGCGTGTAGCCGTGGGTGTCGGCCGCAGTCACGAGGCCGCCTCCTCGCGTGTCGCGGGTCGGGGATAGACGTCCAGCGCGTCCTGCCAGCGGGCGATGGCCTCGGTGCGCTCGGCGTCGTCCTCTGGCAGCTGTAGCGGCCGGCCGCGGCAGTCGATCACCAGCCCCACGACGCCGCCCTGTACCTCTGCGGAAACGGACCTCCCCCGGCCGGCGCCCATGTCGAAGGCCCGGACGGGATCGACCGTCACCTGCGCCCGCTCGCCCTCGCCCAGCGGCAGCAGATGCATCTCGCCCACCGCCGCCTCTATCTCCCGGCGACCCGAGCCCGTGCGCACACTCACCCGGCAGCATGGAGCGCCGTAGCGGCCACGGCCGGCAGGGCAGATGCAGGTGCCCAGGGGGATGAGGCAGTCGCGGTAGAACACCTGCGTGGCCGCCTCCTCGTTGATGGTGGAGAGGACCCCGAGCTGGGGCATCATGAAGATGCTGTCAACGGCCAGTCGCGTGATGCCCTCCGGCTCGAATCCGTCGATCATCATCGCCGCCGCCTGGCTGCGCCGGGGGGCGTGTGATAGCACGCCGCCGGAGCCGATGATCAGGTCCAGCGCCATCATGTCCACGAGGGTCTCGGCGCCGGCGGCGCCGAAGGCGTCGGCGATATCTCGCTGCCGCTGCACGCCCTTGAGCTCGGTGGCCAGCATCTTGTGCTGCTCGAAGGCCAGCCGCAGGGCCTCCCGGGCGGTGGCCTGCTCGATGGTCAGGTCCAGCAGCGTCTGCGGGATGGTAGTGGGCCGGATCATCTTGTTGCGGATGTCATTGCCCAGCCGCCGGGGGTCGGGATGTGCGGCCACCCAGCGGAGGATGTTGTCGAGGCCGGCCTCGGCCAGGACGTTGGAGATGGAGTAGCTCATCCCGAGGTTGGCGCTGACGGTGCGGTTGAAGGTGCCGTTGAAGACGCTGAAGACATCGGTGGTGGCGCCGCCGATGTCCACCCCCACCACGTTGATTCCCTCCCGCGCGGCGACGGCCTCGATCAGCGCCCCCACCGCTGCCGGCGTGGGCATGATGTCGGCGTCGGCCCAGCCCATGAGCGTGGGGTACCCGGGGGCCTGGGCCATGACGTGCTGCAGGAACAGCTCCTGGATCTCGCCGCGCGCCGGCCCCAGCCGCTCCCGCTCCATGGTGGGCCGCAGATTCTCGACGACCGTGAGCTGTGTGACCCGCTCCAGCGTCCGGCGCACCGGCTCCCGGGCATCCTCGTTGCCGGCGAAGATGACGGGAAGCTCGTACTCGGCGCCGAGTCGGGCCTGGGGGTTGGCGGCGGCCACCAGCTCCGCCATCTCCACCACCTTCCGCACCTCACCACCGTCCACGCCGCCGGAGATAAGGATCATGTCCGGGCGCAGCTCGCGCATGCGCTCGATGCGCTCGTAGTCGCGGCGGCCGTCGTCCAGGGCGATGACGTCCATGACGATGGCGCCGGCTCCCAGCGCCGCCCGCTGCGCGCTCTCGGCCGTCATCGACCGCACCAGGCCCACCACCATCACCTGCAGACCGCCGCCGGCGGAGGAGGTGGAGACGTAGGCGTCCACGCCCCGGCCGTTATCCTGGGGGCGGATGATGGCCCCGTCGCGGATGAGGCTGCGCTCGGAGAGCTCCTCCACCTCGCGCACCGCGTTGAGCACGCCGCGGGTGACGTCCTCGTAGGGGGCCTCCACCGTGGTGGGCGCTTCGCCCCGTACCATCAGGTGGTACTCCCCATCCACCAGCTCGATGAGGATGGCCTTGGTGGTGGTGGAGCCGCAGTCAGTGGCTAGGATTGAGCGCAGCGCCTGGTGATCTGCCACGTGTGCAGCCTTTCCGGGGGATCGGCGGTCCGGGGATAGATTCGCGCCGGGGCGGGCCGACACCTTCACGGCTCGTCGTGGGAGCGCTCCTCCCCCCTCAGGCGCTGCTCCTCTAGCTCCTCCAGGCGGTCCACCAGCCAGCTCAGGTTCTCGCGATCCTCGATGGCCTCCCGGAAGACGTCGTAGTCGGGGGCGTCGAGCATGACCGTGAGCAGGGGCTGGATGAACGCCAGCGCCTGTCCCGCGAGCAGCGAGAGAGGCTGGATGGCCTCGAAGAGGAAGATGGCCGGTGCGCACATGCGCCGCCGCGCCACCTCTTCGGCAAATCGCTCCAGCACCTCGCGCTGCCGGGCGCGTTGCTCATCCATGATGGCAGTCAGTCATCATCGAAGCGGCGGGGCAGGTGCCCCTGCACGTGCTGAACGACGGCATCGAGTCGCCCGGGGGCATAGAGCACCAGCACCGACGGCCGGCGATCGCCCCTGAACTGCAGTCGCAGGTCGTCCTCGTAGATCTTCCAGCCGTCGAACTCCTTCCACTCGTGCTCGGCATAGTAGAGGGGACCGTAGACCTGGAGGCCGTCACTGCTTAGCTCGTAGCGGTAGGAGCCGTAGAACGGGAGCAGGGCCAGCGTGATGAAGACGACAGCGAAGCCCGCGAAGAAGGGGCCGTAGTGTTGATAGACGCCCGCGCCCAGCGCGATCTCGAAGACGATCAGCAGAAAGCACAGGGTGGGGCTCTCGTTGGCCCGGCGCACGCTCCAGATGAGCCTGTCCTCCGACGCGTCGTCCCGGCCTCGGCCGGTCACCCCATGTGACTCACCTCCCCGCGCTGTGTGAGGGCCTCAATAAGCGTCATGGCGGCCGCCGCGTCGGCCATCGTCGCCCGCGGCTCGATCTCCCCCAACACGCTGCGCGCGAAGTGGCGCAGCCCGGCGACGAACCCCAGCTCGGCGCCCGATCCGGCTTGGCTCGAGGCCGCCCGCCACAGCGTGGTCTCCTCGCGATCGGCCCGACTGACGGCCACCTCGCGGCGGTCCTGAACCACCGCTAGGGCGCCGTCAGCCGCCACGGCCACGACCTCCCGGGTCCGTCCGCCACCGGCGGCGAAGCTGATGCTGCCCAGCGCTCCCGAGGCGAAGCGCAGTGCCATCGACGCCGTGCCCTCTGTGGCCAGCGCCCGCCCCTCCTCGATCTCCCCCAGCAGCATCCGTGCCAGATCCAGCGCGTGGACGGCGTCGAACAGCAGTGGCTCATCGTGGCCCGGAAGCCGGGGCGGCCACCAAGTGATCTCCAGGGACGTCGGCGGGCCGAAGTCCTCGGCGCCGATAGTCTCCTTCAGGCGCTCGTAGGCCGGGGCGAAGCGCATCATCAGGCCGGGCTGCGCGATAAGCCCCCTGGCGTCGGCGAGCTGCGCGATGTGCTCGGCCTCCCCGGCGGTGGGCGCGGGCGGGACCTCGGTCCACACATGGCACCCTCGCTCCAGCGCCAGTGCCGCCGCCTCCGCGTGCATCTCCGGCGGGCCGCACACCAGCACAGCATCGAGGTCCATCTCGTCGATCATCTTGCGCAGGTCCTGGTAGGCCCTGAAGGCGCCGAAGCGCCGCACCGTACGCTGTGCCCGGCGTCTGTCGAGATCGCAGACGGCGGCCAGGTCCATCCCGGCCTCCCTGACCCCCGGCAGCAGTACGCCTGTGGCATGGCGTCCGCAGCCCACAAAGCCCACGCGGACCTCGCGTCCCGGCATCAGATCGCGTCCCTGCTCTCTGCCAATCGATTATGCACCTACAGCGCATATTCCGCGCCGGCGCCCACACTCCCTTCGCCGTGGCAGGGCTCCATGTCAACATCTCGCGCCTGGGCAGGAGGTCGAGGTCGGGGCCCGGAACCTCTGCCACGAGCAGTGCGCACTCGTTGCCGCGGCGTATGGCAACACGGGCCGGGCTGAGGAGGCAGCATGCCCACCGATCTGCACGAGGCCCTGCAGCGCTTCTACGCGGGCGATGACGGGCAGATCGAGGTCGAGATGGACGGCTACTTCGCCGACGTCGTCCGTCATGGCATCGTGTACGAGATCCAGACCGCCTCCTTCGCCTCCATCCGCCAGAAGCTCTACGCCCTCGCCCGCGAGCACCCGGTGGTGCTGGTGCATCCGCTGCCGCGCTTCAAGTACATCGTGAAGCTCCACGCCCAGAGCGGCGAGGAGCTCTCCTGCCGGCGCTCGCCTAAGCGCTGGCGACCCGTCGAGGTCTTCGGCGAGCTGGTGCACGCCACCGGGCTGCTCGCCCTGGAGAGCCTGAGCCTGGAGATTGTGGTGACGGCCGAGCGCGAGCTGCGCTGCGATGATGGTGCGGGGAGCTGGCGGCGCGGCGGCGTCTCCATCGTGGGCCGGGAGCTGATGGCGATCCTGGAGGTGCATCGCTTCGACCGGGCGCGCGATCTGCTGGCGCTGCTGCCGGGGGGGCTGCCTGAGGAGTTCACCGTGGCGGAGCTTGCCGAGATCGGCGAGATACGCAGGCGGTTGGCTGGCCGCATGGCCTACGCCCTGCGGGAGGCCGGCGCCATCGAGCACATCGGCAACCGCGGCAATGCGTATCTCTACCGCCGGGCGGAGAGCTGACCGATGCCCGGGATGACCTCGAAGCAGCGCGTCCTGACCGCCTGCCGGCACGAGGAGACCGACCGCGTGCCGCTGAGGGTCTACCTCACCCCGGAGATCCGCCACGGGCTGCAGGAGCACTTCGGCGAGCGGGACATCGATGAGGCCCTGGGCATCGACTTTCGCGGGGTGGGCGCGCCCTATCGCGGCGAGATCCGCCCCGGGCCGGGCCTGCCGGGCGAGGCCGACCACTACGACCTGTGGGGCGCCGGCTACACGGTCACCCACTACCAGGGCGGCGCCTACTCGGAGGCCACCGAGCTCCCCTTCGCGCCGATGGACAGCCTCGCCGAGGTCGAGGCCTATCCGTGGCCGAGCGCGCAGGACTACGACTTCTCGGGCCTGCGCGAGGCGGCCGAGCGCCTGGGCGAGTACGCGGTGGTCTTCGGCAGCGCCGGCATCCCGGACATCGTCAACGGCGTCTCGCGCGGGCGGGGGATGGAGCGCGTGTTGATCGACATCATGACCCGCGACCCGGTGGGCGTGGCGATCATCGACCGCCGCGTGGAGCACTACTACGAGTACTGCCGGCGGGGGCTGGAGGCAGCCGGCGGGGCCATCGACATCCTGCAGATCGGCGAGGACTGCGGCGACCAGCGCGGCCGGCTCTTCCCCCCGGCGGTCTTCGACGAGTTCTTCGTGCCGCGCATCCGGCCCTTCATCGACCTCGCGCACGAGCACGGCGCGCTCGCGATGCTGCACTCCTGCGGCGACACCCACGAGATCATGCCCACCTTCATCGAGATGGGCCTGGACATCCTCGACGCCATGCAGCCGGAGCCGCCCGGCGTGGACCCCGCCGCGATCAAGCGTCTCCACGGCGACCGGCTGACCTTCTGCGGGCTGGTCAGCACCCAGCAGACGCTGCCGCACGGCACGCCCGAGGACGTGCGCGCGGAGGTGCGGGAGCGCATCGAGGTCATGGGCGCCGGCGGCGGCTACATCCTGGCGCCTGCCCACTGCATCC
>JBNGDZ010000037.1:12641-17185 GCA_049975765.1 Armatimonadota bacterium | reverse complement strand
ACTACGGGAGGTGCTATGCACCTCACGCGCCCTGCCGTTGGCCCAGCAACGGCGTCGGGCTGGAAGCCCGACCTACGCGAAGGATAGAGACGACGACGGCGGGCCGCACGGTGGTCCGGCCGGAGCGCGCGCAGCGGTCTCAGTGAGACTGCCATGCAGTCTGCCGCGAGCATGCACTCGCGTAACGGCAGCTGTTGCCGTCCCCACGGGGCCTCAGCCCCGCCGCCGTTGTCGTGTGTGTCGTCCGCGGTGCGGAGGCCCTCGCCCCCACGCCGTTCCCGTCGTGCCGCAGGGAGTGCCGGGCTGACCGGCGATCGTTGGCGCAGCAGAGAGGCGACCGACATGATCACGCTCGCAGGACAGTACTTCCTCAACCACCGCCTGGACCCCGAGGAGATCCGGTGGCAGGTCCGGGAGCTTGCCGAGGCCGGCTACCAGGCCATCTACCCGCACGCCCGCCAGGGCCTGCTGACGCCGTATATGTCCGAGGACTGGTGGCGGGCGCTGGAGGTCATCGCCCAGGTCTGCCGCGAGACCGGGATGCAGATGTGGATCTGGGACGAGGACTACTTCCCCAGCGGCCTGGCCGGCGGTCGGGTAGTGTGGGAGGACCTGGGGCTGGTCGCGCGCGGCCTGGTCTTCAGCGTCGAGGAGGTGCAGGGCGAGGGGCCCTTCGAGCTGGACTTCGCCGACGGGCACCTGCTTCGCTGCCACGCCCTACCGCTGCTCGACGAGCATCGCTATGGGGACCCGCTGGACATCACCCGCTTCTGCGGCACACGGCGGCAGCGCTGGACCGAGCGCTGGGTGAATCGTGGGGCCTACTCGCCGCTGATCGGCCGGGTGGGGCCGCCGCACCGGCGCACCACCATGCGGGAGAACCGCTATGCCCTCTCCTGGCGGCCGGAGGAGCCGGGGCGCTACCTGATCGTGGCCACCCTCGTGGACCGAGGCGGGGGACGGCGACACCCCGACATCCTGCGCCCGGAGGGCATCGCTCGCTTCATCGAGCTCTCCTACGAGCCCTACTTCGAGCGCTGGGGAGAGGAGTTCGGCGAGCTGATCGGCGCCGCCTTCACCGATGAGCCCAGCCCCGGCGGCCCGCTGTATCCGTGGTCGGGACGCTTCCCGGAGCAGTTCGCGGCGGATCACGGCTACGACATCCTGCAGGTCCTGCCGCACCTGGCCCTGGACATCGACGAGCGCAGCCCGGCGGTCCGGCATCACTATCGCCTGACCCAGGGGCGGCTGCAGCGGGAGCACTATGTGGGGCAGATCGCGCGCTGGTGCGAGGAGCATGGCATCGCCATGAGCGGTCACCTCACCCGCCAGGAGTGGCTGCAGCTCGTGGCGGTGTGGTGGCCGAATGAGGTGCGCTGCTACCGCCAGATGCACATCCCCGCCTGCGACCCGCTGGGTGCGGCGGCCGGCTGGCCTGATGCCGCCGCCTACCACTCCGGAGTGAAGGCCGTGTCCTCGGCCGCGCACCTGTTTGGCCGGGAGCAGTGCTCCACCGACTGCCTGGCGGTGCTGGGCGACGCCGTGGGCCTGCGCGACCTGAAGTACCTGCTGGACTACCAGATGGTGCTGGGCATCAACCACGTGACGATCCACGGGCTGGACCTGTCGCTGGACGGGCCGCGCAAGTACGAGACGCCGCCCTCGCTGTTCTACCAGCACACCCAGTGGCGGCACATGGACCGGCTGCTGGCGCACGTGCGGGAGATGTGCGAGGCCCTCACGGGCGGACGGCACCTGTGCGAGCTTGCGGTGCTCTATCCCTCCACGATGCTGGGGGCGATCCCCACGCCCGGCTTCAGCCTCAGCGACCCGACGCACGAGAGGCCGGTGCACGAGCTGGTGGAGAAACTGCTCTCGCACCAGCGCGACTTCGACTTCATTGACGAGATCACGCTGGCCGAGAGCGTGGATGAGGAGGGCGCGATCTCGACGCCCGAGCCCTACCGGACCATCATCCTTCCGCACCTGCGCTGGATCGACGAGGAGGCGGCGGAGGCGCTGGCGCGCTTTGCCGAGGGTGGCGGACGAGTCATCGCCGTGGGGAGGATGCCGCAGGCGCTGACGCATGACCCCGATCGGCCCCAGCACTCTTGGGCGGACGATGGCATTGAGCTGATGGCTGAGCTTGACCAGGAGACGCTCGACTCGCTGCCGGGGGCTGAGGTGGTCGGCGAGGGCGCTCGGGATGTGTTCGTCTGCCGCCGCGAGGTCGATGGCGAGCGGCGGACATTCGCCCTCAACCGCCGCGAGGATCCCTTCGAGGGCAGCATCGATGGCGTGCAGGTCGGGCTGCCCGAGCGGGGCAGCGCGCTCATCCGTCGGCAGGCCGACGGCACGGTGCGGGTGATCCCGGAGGCGGCTCGGTGCGGGGCGACCGTGGCCGACCTCTCCCGCGGGTGGCGGGTGGAGTTCGAGGCCAACCATGTGCCGCTGAGCCTGTGGCACGTCGGGCCTGCCGACGAGGGGCAGCGGGGGCCGTTCACCGCGCTGCCGGCGGTGGACCTCATCGAGCGCACCGGTGAGCTGCCCGACGAAGGGAGCGACGAGCTGCGCTACCACTGCCGGTTCATGCTTACTGGCGAGATCCCCGACGCGCGGCTGGTCATGGATGGGTCCGCCATCGGCGGGCAGTGGTGCGTGCGGGTCAACGGCGCGGAGGTCACGCACTGGCGGCGCGAGACGGTGTACGACTGCCGCAACCGGGTCGCGGAGGTCGGCCATCTGCTGCGCGGCGGCTCGGTGCCCACGCTGAACGTGGTGACCGTGACGACGTCGGGGGAGGGCCGCGGGCTCTTCGAGGCGCTCAACCTCTACGGCTCCTTCGCCTGCGAGCTGCGCCACGAGCATCGCTCCATGCCCTTCCTGGCGGCCGAGGAGGTGCCGCTGCGGATCGACACGCTGCACCCCTGGGACGCGCTGGGACGGCCGACCTTCTCGGGGGCGGCGGTCTATCGGCGGCGGCTGGCAGTAGAAGAGGCGGGCGGGTACACCCTCGACCTCGGCCGGGTGGAGGACTGTGCGGCCGTGAGCATCGACGGCGAGCAGGTCGCGGTGCTGCCGTGGCCGCCGTATCGCTGCCGGCTGCAGCTCGCCGCGGGAGAGCACGAGCTGGCAGTTGAGGTCATCAACCCACCCGCGAACCGCAACTGGGCGGCGGGGATGACGGCCGGGCTCCTCGGCCCGGTGCGCCTGTGCCGGGCCAGGTAGCGGTGACCGCCGCAACTCGGCGCGTTGACGAAAGCGCGCTGAGCGCCTCGTTCGAGTACGAGCACTGCCGCTCTTTCTGCACGAGATCGCTTCCCCGCGCCCTGCCTCCTCGCGTCACTCGGGAACCCGGGACAGGCCTGCGGAGTCACTACCTCAGAGGGAGAGCCGAACGGTGGCGCGGAAGGGAGACGACCATGCGGACGGTGTGGTGTGCGGCGGCGATGGTGCTGATGCTGGTCCTCGGGTGCGGGCGCTCGCAGGCCCTGGTAGGGATCTACGCGCCCGAAGCTCCGGTCCGGCAGCAGGCAGACTGGCCCGATGGGTTGGCGGACCTGCTGAATAGAGAAGGTCGCGTGTACGGCTACTCGGCCTTCGCCAGCGACCACTTCTTCTTCGCGGGGAAGACTCCGGCGTTCAATGACTTCCTGGCGCAGTACGCGAAGCTCGACGGGGCGCCTCTGACGCTCATCATCCACGCCGGGCAGGGCGCACTGGCGCTGCCATGGGAGGAGGGCGCGCAGGCGATCCCCTTCGAATGGCGGGTGAGCGTGCTGGGTCGCGATCGGCGTGAGGACGCGCCTGAGACTAATGCCCCCGCCCCCGATCACCGGCTGGTTCAGATCGACCTGTGGCTGGGCAGTTGGGTGGAGCTGCCCGAGCTCGAGGTGCCGCTGAACGTGAAGGTGGAGTCCGGCGGGGAGATCGCGGCCTTCATCGCGGCCCATGAGGCGAAGCGTCAGGCTGCGCACACAGGCGATTGACCGCTGCCCGCGCCATTGCCGTCCACGCTGAGAACCGTGCTCCACGCCTTGACACGCACTCGCGCGTATTGTATATTGTATGCAGTCAATATACAATACTGGGATGTGTCCATGTTCATCGCAGTCGATCCCGAGGCGCCAACGCCCGTCTACAGGCAGATCGTATCCCAGTTGCGGCGGGCCATCGCCAGCGGGGAGATAGCCCCCGGCGACCCCCTGCCCACGGTCCGACGGCTCGCAGACGAGCTGGGTGTGAACTTCAACACCGTCGCGAACGCCTACCGCGTTCTCGCCGATGAGGGCCTGGTCGAGACCCATCAGGGCCGGGGAGCGCGGGTGATCGCGAGCAGCAAGGCGAGGCCCGATGAGGCTGCGGCTCGAGACGCGCTGGAGTCTTTTCTGGCCGAGATGCTGCTGGCGGACCGGAGCGACGAGCAGATACTGGCGATCGTCGAGGATGCACTCAGAGGGATGCGCGAGGGCGGCGAGGGGGCGAGCGGAGGCGAGCAGTAGCGCCAGATCCTGATCGTGACGAGTATCGGACCTGTCGACACC
>JBNGDZ010000037.1:0-12631 GCA_049975765.1 Armatimonadota bacterium | reverse complement strand
CGCTGATCGACACCTTTATTCGCCGAGAACTCGCCCGTCCGCTGAGCCGCGCCGGTGGCACTCCTGGTGACGCAACGCCGCTCGCACGCACCGAGACGTTCGGAGGGAGAGACGGACATGCGCAGGTCGGTCGTGACGGTGTTGGCTGTCGTGGTGCTGGGCACGCTGTGCTTCGCCGCCGTCGTCGCCGCGCAGCAGGACGCGGACCGCGTGCTGCTGCGCTACAGGTGGACGGCCGGCGATGAGCTGGTCTGGCACGTGACCAGCGAGACCACCGGGACGGTGCTGAACCGCGACCACACCCAGGACCCGCCGCAGGAGAGTGAGGTGGAGATCTGGTCCTCAGCGACCATGCCGATGACCCTGGTGGTCGAGGAGGTTGACGCTGAGGGCAACGGCACCATCGCCTTCGAGCTCGGCGTCATGGAGATCGACATGGAGGCGGGCGGGCAGCAGCAGTACATCCGCATGGACCCAGAGGCCCGGACGATGACCATCAACGGTGAGGAGGCGCCGGTGCCGGAGGCCATGCTCGCGGGCCTCGCGGAGCCCTTCCGCCTGATCCTCTCGCCGCGGGGCGAGGTGCTTGACGTCATGGTCCCCGAGGACTTCCAGATGGCCACCGGCCTGCAGGGCGTGAACCTCGGGCAATGGATGCAGCTCTCGCAGCGCTGGCAGCTAAGCTTCCCGGAGGAGCCGGTGGGGGAGGGCCACTGCTGGGGCGGCGCCATGACGATCCCGCTCGCTGGTGAGGGCGGGCCGGCCTCGGACGCAGTGGCGGTCTACCGCATGGCGGGCAGGGAGCTGGCACATGGGGCGGACTGCGTCCGGATCGAGGCCATGGGGGCCTTGGACTTCACCGAGCTGCCCTCCGGGCTGGCCGGCCCCGCCGCAGCCGCCTCGAACCTGGAGACTGAGATCGGATCGGGGCATATCAGCATGGACGGCGCGTTCTGGTTCGACCCTCAAGCCGGCCAGTTGGTCGCCACGGACGCCACCATCACCATGGACATGACCCAGCGCACGACGGGGACGGTCCAGACGCCTGAGGGCGAGGTAGAGGTGGACGTCGAGACCATCCTCCAGGGGCTGGTGGTCGAGACCAGCGTTGAACCTGGGTAGGATGTCCTCTGTCGCGGACATGCGGGCGCGACCTTCGACTCCGGTCGCGCCCGCGTGAAGACAGGAGCTGCATACAACGGCAGCCTGGAAGCCGAGCTTCCTGAAGTCGGGAAGCTGCCGGGCCCTCTCCCACGCCTTCTCCAGCCGTTTGTCCGCTGCGCTCGTGCCCATGTTGGGGTTCTGCTCTTACTGCCATGAGGCGCGCCTCGCGGCGTAGTGTCCACTCAGTCCCCCGCCGGCACCAGGCTGATGTAGTCCAGCGCCAGGCCCTCGCCCAGGTTCGTCATGCGCAGCGAGTGCAGGCCCTCGGTCAGGTGCACAGGCGGCCCCAGGCGCATGGTCTCCCAGTCGTCCTCCTGCGTGGAGTAGCCGCCGGTCCGGGCGAAGCGCACGTCGTCGTAGCCCTCCGCCGGGCTCTCGCCGTCGATGGTCAGGGTGCGGACGGCCTCCTCGCAGTCGGTGGCGTAGCGGGCCCAGATGACGTACTCGCCCTCCTCGGGCACCTCGAACTGCCACTGGAGCCAGTGCCCCACGTTCGCGTGCCACTGCGTGATGATCCGGCCGACGCTCGCCACCCGCTCGGTCACCAGGACCTCGCCCCCTCCCTGGCCGGTGAAGTCCTCGGCCTGGATGGTGATGACGCCCTCGGCGTCGGCCAGTGCCGGGTGCGGCAGGCGCACCTCGGTGACGGCCTCGCCGGTATTGCCCTGGGCGTCCTCCACGATGGCCCGCACCTCCATGCGGTCCACGCCTGCGGGCGGCTCGAACTCGATCCGCTCGCCCCGCATCTCGCGGCCGTCGGGCAGGATCCATCGCACGCCCACCACGTCGCCCTCATAGTCCTCCGTGCTTGCCGACAGGCGAACCATGCGGCCCTCGCCCGGCGCCAGCGTCGTCCCACCCTCGATCTGCACTGTGGGCGCGGAGGCGTTGAACCACCGCCCGCGGTGGACCGAGGCCCACGGCGCCCAGCCAGCGCCCGAGATCCGGACGCGCCCCGGGCCCGTCAGCTCCAGCTCACACAGGCCCTCCTGCGTCGCCTCCACGGAGGCCATGGCGTCGGCGTCAGGCGCGAGCACCTCACCCGACGGCCCGATCAGCCGCGCCTCGACCCTGCCCTCGGTCACGTCAAGTGCGATGGAGCTGCGCGCAGCGTCGGTCGCTGGCCGCAGGTAGAGCCGGCAGCCATCGGCCGGCACATCCACCTCCAGCCCGCCATGCAGCGACACCACCATGCGGTTGAGCGAAGAGGTCACCTGCCAGGGCCCTGTCCCCTCCTCGAGGTGCAGTGCATAGAGGCCCTCCCGCGCGCTCTCAACCATGATGCGCCCGTCGTCGGCGGGATGCACGACTCCGCCGTCCGGTCCCGTCAGCGAGGCGGCCGTGGCCGCTGCGGGCGCGCCGTCGCGGTCGAAGAGCCTGAGCTGGAAGCTCCCCGCGTCCTCATTGCGCAGCATGATCGTCGCACCGCGCTCGCCGCCGAACCCCGGCTCCTGCAGGCGGTGCAGCCGGTCCAGCGCGTACACGATGTACGGGGTCCACCGCACGTGCGAGACGCTGCCCAGTACGTCGAGATTCAGGTTCATGGAGCGCACCGCGACATCGGCGAAGAGCGGGTCGCCCGACAGCTCCCACGCGAAGAGCATCAGGCCGCCGAGGGTGTCGGAGCGGGAGGCCGTGAGGCTGCTTTCGGGGCAGGAGGTGTAGCGGAACATCTCCACCTCGTCCTCCCACATCTCGTCGATGACGTAGCGCGCTGCGTCCGGGATGGCCTCCTCGACGCGCGGGTCGCCGGTCTCCTTGTAGTACTCGCGGAGGCCGACGCCGAGGATCCCCTGCATGAAGCTGCAGGCGCCGCGGCAGCGCGGCTCGCAGTAGCAGTGGCCGGGCACGAGCTGTCTGGCCCAGCCGCTGCCGGGCGTCCGCCGCTCCATGACGCGATCGACCATGATCCGCGCGGCGTTGAGGTAGAATGGGTCGCCGGTGGTGCGGTAGGTGGCGATGGTGAAGATCAGATGCCAGCCAGGGTAGCGGCCGTTGGTGAAGTCGTAGTTGTTGATGTAGGCTCCGCCGTAGTGGTCGGAGATCATGCGCGCGGCCTCGATGGCCGTGGGATCGCCGGTGAGCAGGTAGTGCTCGCACGTCCCCTCCGTCCAGGTGTGTGTCGGGGTCTGGCCGGCGCGCGGGCTCCCGTACTCGCCCTGGTAGGGCTCGTCGATGTAGGAGCCGGTGTGGCCGATGGAGTGCGTCCATGAGCCACCGGCGTAGCCCGCGGTATCGTGCCAGTGGCACAGGTCCACGTCGATGTCGTGGCGAGCCATGTCCCGCATGCGCTGATGCCAGCCGAAGTGCGCCCCGCGCATGAAGAGCTGCGCGGCGGAGTGGTGGTGATCGTACTCCCCGTTGGCCCAGTTGGCGCCGCGCTCGCCCCACATGTCGCCGAAGTTCAGCATCCCGTACTCACGCACCGACTCGACGTGGGTCACGTAGCCCTCATAGACGCGCTCGCAGACGTCGTCATAGCGCGGCGTGCGACCGGCGCTCTCGGGCACGAACTCGCCGAAGACGCCGCTGTCGGCGTACCATCTCGGCGGCGCGGCCACCGCCGGCGGCTCTCCGGCCAGCGCCGCGAGCGTGTCGCCGTCGGTGTCTCCGAGGCTCACCCAGATATCGTGCACCTTGGAGACGCCCTGCCGGACCTTGTAGACGCCACCCTGGAGGTAGTAGTACAGCTTGTAGAGTTCCAGCTCCGAGCAGTCGTCATACTCACCCTCGCTGAAGTCCGGGCAGATATCGAGGAAGAGCGCGCCATCGTGGGCCCCGATGGCCTTCGGGTAGAGCTGCCAGAAGTCCGCGCAGGCCAGCGTCACTCCCGCGGCGGTAATCCATCCCGGCGCCCGTTCGCCCTCGGCGGCCCCGGAGTAGCTGTCGTCGCGAAGCTGCGTGATGCGCGTGTCATCGGCCAGCGTGGCCGCGACGGGCCGGTCGGCGCCGATCAGCACCTCAGCCTCATCGGCCGCCAGCGGCAGCTCAAGGCGGATGGCCTGGAACTGGCGGAACTCCGGGCCGGACATGTCGTTGCCCCAACGGTAGGTGACCCTTACCGCCGGGTAGCGCGCGAAGAACGTCAGGCGGATCTGGTAGTTGAAGAACTCGCCGGCCTCACCGGTGTGATGCCCGTCGATGCGAATGACCGCGCGCAGCGGCCCGGCCTCCTCGATGGTTACCGCCTCGGGCGGTCCGAGTGTGTCATAGACCCTGCCCTCCTCGTCCACGATGGTGATGCGCGCCGGGCGCTGCGGATCGGTGATCGACTCGCCGCCGCGGCTCAGCGCCGTGAACAGGCCGCTCTCGCGCAGGTCGAACGCCGCGCTCAGCCCCGCCGCGGTCACGGTCACCTCCTGGCCCTCCCGCGTGACCACCACCGGGTCAGCCACCTGCGCGCGTGAGACCTCCCGGCCGTACTCCAGCGTGAGCTGAGCCTCGTCGCTGCCGGCGGTCGGCAGGGCCGTGTCGAGCAGCGCCACCCGGATGGAGCCGTCGCGCCAGCGGGACAGCGCCCGCGCCTGCAGCGGCAGCTCCGCGCCATCGGCGTCGAGGAGGCGAAGGTCATCGACGCTGCCCAGGACGCCCTCCGGGAACGGGATGCCACCCGTGAGCGGATACCCCGCCGGCAGCTCTCGCCCATCGTTGAGCAGCGTCAACCCGATGCTCTCGCGAGCCACCGGGCTCTCGGCTACCTCCGGCTCTCCGGCCACGAACTCCACCGCGTGCTCGCCCGCCTCGGCCGCGTCCACGGTCAGCTCGTACTCCCGCCCGGCCTCAAGGTCCGGCAGGTGAACGCGGTGATTCTGCAGGGGCTCGTCCTCGACTATCTCCCGCCCGGCGACGCGAAGCATGCAGGCCACCGGCCAGGTCGTGATCCAGGTCGCGCGCATGCACCCTCGATCCCAGTCCCAGGTCACCTCCAGGTTGCTCAGCTCGCGCGGCGGGCTCAGCTTCGGCGGGCGCTCCGCCAGCAGGACGATGTCCTCGACGATCGCCGGCCCGTCGCCGGCGGAGCGCAGCGTGATCGTCTCGCCCCCATCGAAGCGCAGCGGCTGCGGGGTGAAAAGCAGCCGCTGTCGCCTGTTGTCGGCCTCCGCGATGAAGCTCCCCACCACCTCCTCGCCCACGGACATCTCATAGACCTCGCGGCCGGGGCTGTCGTAGACCACCGCGCCGAGGTGGTAGCGACCCGCCGCGGGTACGGTGGCGACGAGAGTCCCCTGGCCCCCGGTGCGGCGCATGGCCGGCCACCGGTACTCGGAGTGATAGTACTCGTACCCGTCGCCCTCGCAGTCGCGGAAGGCGTTGATGATGGCGTTGCGCTCGTCGGCGTGGATCTCCCACAGCAGCCCCATGTCCTGCGTGACCTCGAAGCCCTCGCCCGTCTCCAGGTCGGCCAACGTCTTCACCCTCTCACGGTCCGAATCGCCGGGGCCGCTGACCTGGTGCCAGCCGGTGGAGTCCCGACTCTCGTGCGGCTCCGCCTGCTCGGAGAGCACATTCATGCGGAAGACTGAGCGCCCATCCCGCTGGTTGAGCGCGAGGTCGGCGCAGATGTAAAGCACGCCATCCTCCAGCGCCACGCGCGGTGGGGGGAACTGCTCGCCGCCATCGGGGACGTAGAGCATCTGCGTCGGCCTGCCGGTGCGGTGGCCGTAGGTGGTCTCACAGCCCATGCCCGGCCGGCCGGTCTCGGGGTCATTGTCGGCGTCCACGTAGAGTATGAGGGTGGTGTTGTCGAAGGTGTAGGGCTGTGCGAACTCGATGGCCCACAGCCAGCGGCCGCGGGCCACGTTGCCGAAGCGCACGCGAGTGACATCGAAGTGCGCGGGCCGCTGGGCGGTAGGCTCATAGGTACCGTCCTCCAGCACCACCTCGAGCGGTTCGGCGAACTCCGGGTCGGTCAGAAGCTGCTCCTCGAGGTCGTCGGACAGCCCGTCTCCGTCGGTGTCCTGCGCCGCTATGGGGACGACCGCCAGCAGCGCCGCCATGATCGCGATGATCGCTCTCATTGTGGTCCTCACATGTCGGGGATGATCGGCAGCAAGGGGCAGTTCGCGGCGAAAGGCGCCGAACCTGCCGCGATCGGGGCGCGCCGGCGCGTCCTCAGGGGTGCAGCCGCATGGCCTCCTCGTAGAGGTCCACGTAGCGGCGCGCGGACTCCGCCCACGAGAAGCGCTGCTTCATGCAGGTCCGGACGAGCGATGTCCACTGCCGCCGATCGCGCCACGTCCGCACGGCCCGGTCGAGTGCGGCCATGATCTCCTCGATCTCCAGACAGTGGAAGACGAAGCCCGTCTGCCTTGGCCCCCTCTCGGTGACGGTGTCGGCCAGCCCGCCGGTGGAGTGCACCACGGGGACCGAGCCGTAGGCCATCGCCATCATCTGCCCCAGCCCGCAGGGCTCGTAGCGGGAGGGCATCACGAACATATCCGAGCCGGCGTAGATCTGGCGGGCCAGCTCCTCGCTGTATGTGATGCAGGCGGCGATCGACTCCGGGTGCGATTTCGCCAGCCGCCGGAAGCGCTCCTCAAGCGCCGGCTGGCCGGTTCCCAGGATGACGAACTGGATGGGCAGGCCGATGGCGTGGGGGAGTACCGTTGCCAGCACATCCAGACCCTTCTGATGCACCAGGCGGCTGATGGCGCTGACCAACGGCACGCCGTCATTCACGGGCAGGCCTGCCAGCTCTTGCAGTGCCGCCTTGCACCTGGCCTTGCCGGAGAGGTCGCCGGCGGAGAATGTGGCTGGAAGGGCCCGGTCGGTCGCCGGGTTCCAAGACTCGTAGTCGATGCCGTTGAGCACCCCGTAGAGGCGCTCGGAGCGCCTCCGTAGCACCCGGTCCAGCCCCTCGCCGAAGGCCGTCGTCTGAATCTCGTCAGCGTATCGCTCGCTCACCGTGTTCATGACGGTGGCCGTCTTCAGCGCCGCGGCCAGGTAGTTGATCTCGCCCCGGTACTGCACCAGCCGCATCGCGCGCGACGCCGGATCGATGTCGATGGCCGGGGCCACGTCCAGCGGGAAGCGCCCCTGGTAGCCAAGATTGTGGATGGTGAAGAGTGTGGGCGAGCCAAGAGGGTTAAGCTGCTGGAATGCGGGGATCAAGCCCGTGGGCCAGTCATTGGCATGGATGACATCGGCGTTGAAGTCGATGGCCCTATTCAGCGCCAACGCGGCGCGGGCAAAGAAGGCGTATCGCTGCGGCGAGTCCGGATAGTCGGTACCACCCGGGCCGTAGACCTCCGGGCGATCGAAGAAGGGATCGTACTTGATGAGGTAGAGCGGCACCTCCGAGCCCGGCAGGCGGCTCTGCAGAATCTGACAGACCTGGGCCTGGCTGGGGCTCTGCACACTGAGGCTGGCCAGGGCCACCGTGCACTCCTCGTCAGCGGGGCAGGAGCGGTGCTGCGGCATGACGACGCGGATGTCGGGCCCGTGCGCGGCGATGGCGGGCGGCAGGCTACCGGCTACGTCGGCCAGGCCGCCAACCTTGGCGAACGGAGCTACCTCATTAGAGACGAACAGGACCCTCATGGGCGGTTTGTTCCCTCGCTATTGCAATGGGGCGCGGTTGGGGACGACGACGATGCCGCTCTCGGTGACCGTGAAGCGCTCGCGGTCCCGTTCGGGGTCGTAGCCGATCGCGATGCCGTCGGGCAGCACCGTGGACTCCTCCACGATAGCCCGGCGCAGGCGCACGCCCTTGCCGATGCGGGTACCGCCCATCACGACGCTCTCGTCAATCTGGCTCTCGTTGTGAATCTCCACCCGGGGGCCGATGATGGACCGGCGGACCTCTCCACCCGAGACCACCACCCCAGGGGCCAGCAGCGACTGCTCGAATCGGCCCATCGTGCCCTCGGTGGAGACGCAGATCTTGGCCGGCGGGCGATGGCCCGTCCCCGAGCGGATCGGCCAGGCCGTGTCGTAGAGATCGAACTCCGGGTAGCGGGCGATGAGGTCCATGTTGGCCTGCCAGTAGCTGTCGAGGGTCCCCACGTCCCGCCAGTAGCCGTTGCCGGGTTGCGCCTCGCTCTTGATGTTGTAGGCGAAGACGCTCTGCTCGCTCGTCAACCTGGGGATGATGTCGTGTCCGAAGTCGTGGCTGCTGTCGGGCCTCTTGGCGTCACGCACCAGTGCCCGGACCAGCACCTCGGTGTTGAACAGGTAGATGCCCATGGAGGCCAGGCAGCGGTCCTCGGCTCCGGGCATCGGCTGAGGGCTTTCGGGCTTCTCCGCGAACTCCCCTATCCGCCCGCTCTCGTCGGTGCTCATGATGCCGAACTTGCTGCCCTCCTCCAGGGGCACGTCGATGCAGACGATGGAGGCGTCGGCCTCACGAGCGATGTGCTCCTCCAGCAGCAGGGCGTAGTCCATCTTGTAGATGTGATCGCCCCCCACGATCAGGACCCACGCGGGGCGCTCCTGCTGGAGGATGTACAGGTTCTGAAAGACGGCATCGGCGGTCCCCAGATACCAGCGGTTGGGCAGGCGCTGCTGGGGAGGGACGATCTCCACATACTCACTCAGCTCCGGGCTGAGGATGCTCCAGACCTCGCGGATGTGGCGATTGAGGGAGACCGACTCGTACTGGGTGAGCACGAAGATGCGGCGGAAGTAGGAGTTGACGCAGTTCGAGAGCGTGAAGTCAATGATACGGTAGACGCTGCCGAAGGGCACGGCCGGCTTGGCCCGGCGCTCTGTAAGCGGTCGCAGCCGTTGGCCCTGCCCCCCGGCAAGCAACAGTGTGAGGATGTCGCCGGTCTGCTCTCTGCTCAGAGCCAACTGGTACGTCCCCCTGACGAGATGCGCACGGGATGCAGTGGTAGTGGTGGTCTTAGCCGGTGTCGGTGGCCAGTGCGCTTTCTATGGCGTTGAGAAGGGGTTCGATGTCGGAGCTCTTCTCGATGTAGGCGTCGGCGGCCCATGACAGGAAGTTCTCGGCGTACGCCGGGTAGGCGGTGTTGATGATCACCGGAACCGATGGGTCGATGTCCAGGAACTCCTGGAGCGCACTAAGCCCGTCCCTGCCCGGCATGGCGATGTCGAGCACGATGCAGGCCGGCCGCTCCTCACGGAGCTGCGCCACGGCACTGTCGGCGCTCTCGGCGAGCCGCACCTGGTAGCCCTTCCGCTCCAGCCGTCGGCGGTACATCTCGCGCTGGGCAGGATCGTCGTCCACAAACAGGATGCGTAGCGCGGCAGTCTCCTCTGTGGATACCTGGTCACTGTCTACCATGGTCCCGCTCCTCCAGTCCGCTCATGGCTTGACCAAGCCCCGCCCTTGATCGCTGCTGGCGGCGTCATCCTAATGCCTCGGCCTCCTGCTCTCCGCTGTCCTGCACGGTGTGCATCTTCGGAATCCGGATCGCGAAGGCCGTGCCCTGGTTGGGGTCGCTCTCCACGTCGATGTCGAAGCCGTGGGAGCGCACCGTGTCCCACACCACCGCCAGCCCTATCCCGCTCCCGTAGTGCTTGGTGGAGTAAAAGGCGTCAAAGATCCGCTCACTCGCCTCCTTCGACAGGCCGACCCCGGTGTCCTCGATGCGGAGCCAGAGATTCTCCTGGTCCTGCCACGTGGAGAGGGTGATCGTACCACCCTCCGGCGTGGCATCGGCGGCGTTGTCGATGAGATTCTGCAGCGAGCGGCGCAGGTGGGCGATGTCCCCCCGCACTCGAGGCAGCCCCTCCGCCAGGTTCAGGCGCAGATCGATGCCCTGATCCTCCAGCGTGCTCTCGCAGGCGAGGGCACGATCCACGACGAGGCTGTTGAGATCGATTGGACGGAGGTGAAGCTGCCTCTCCGCCATCGGCTCAAGGAGCATGGAGAGGATCTCTTCGAGGTTGGCCGCCTCATTGGCGATGATCTCTGCCGCGTGGCGCACGATCTCCGGGTCGGAGGGATCCTCCTCGAGATCGCGGGCCCACCCGCCGATGGTCACCAGCGGGTTGCGCAGGTCGTGGGCGATGCGCGCGGACATCTCACCGATGGCCGCGAGCTGCTCGGCCCGAACCAGCTCCGCCTGGGTGTGCTGGAGGCTGGTGTAGGCGTTCTCAAGCTCCCTGCGACTGTGCTGGAGCTGTTCGTAGGCCAGGGCGGACTCGATGGCCAGGCCGGCGTGCTGGGCGAAGAGCGTCAGCAGGCGGATGTCGCCGTCGGTGATCGGCTCTCGGGAGTAGCGGTTGTCGGCCATCAGCACACCACGGGGCTGGTCGGAGACGATCATGGGCACCACCACGAACTCCTCGACGTCGAGCAGCTCCCGGAGCTCGTCGCCGACACGCTCGTCCTCTGACGCATTCTCGATCTTGATCGCCCGCCGCTGTGCGGCGGCCAGGACCGGCACCCGGTCCGCGTCCTCCTCCATCGAGAAGCGCAGAGAGTGGACCTTGTCCTGCAGCGGCTTGCACTCCCGCTCCGCCCACCGGTCGTAGGCGGCGGTGAAGTCGTCGAGGCTGTGGGGCTCGGCGGCCATCTGCGCCCAGATCTCGTGTGCTTCCTCCTCGCTGCCCGGGCCCAACGCCATGCGGCCCTCCAGCCACTCTCCGCTGGAGTCCACCACCAGCAGCCAGGCTCGGTTGAAGCCGATGCCGCCCGTCCCGGCCGTGGCGCAGGTGAGGGCGGCGAACAACACCTGGTCGATCTCGGTCTCCTGCCGCAGCACGCGCACCATGTCGTTAAGCAGCGTCAGCTCTGCGAGGCGGCGGCCGGTGTCGGGGATGGTGTTCACGGCAATCATGATCACCCGCCGGTCCCCGCTCGAGAGAACGGACACGCGGAGGTCTATCACTCGCTGGGGCTGGCCGGAGCTGTAGAGCTGCAGCCCCGGCACCTCAGTGGGCTCACCGTTCTCAATGGCTTGCCCCAGGGCCTTCTCCACGCCGCTGAACATCTCGGCTGGGAGTGCGTCGCGCAACGGTGTGCCCTCCGGGGCCGGATCGCAGCCGCACACTCGCGACCAGAAGGCATCGTTGCCCTCGATCACGTTCAGCTCCTGATCCGCCAGCAGCATGGCCACCGGAACGTGGTCGAACAGCGGACAGGGGCACGGGATCGCATCCAACTCCTGCACTTGGGTTGTGCCGGCGTCATGGCCCTTCACCTGGTACCGTCACCTCCCCTGACCGCGTCCCCAGGTCCGCCTCCGCCATCACGTCTCGCAAGAACCGCGCGGCGTCCTCCGGAGCCACGGGGTTGATGTAGAACCCGGTGCCCCACTCGAAGCCGGCGATCTGGGTCACGCGGGGCAGAAGCTCGATGTGCCAGTGGTAGTCCAGCGCCAGGGTGGACCAGTAGTGCGGCTTGCCGGGGCGTGGGCTGGAGTTGGGCGCGACGTTGACCACGAAGTTGTATGAGAGCGCGCCGAGGGCGGGCCGGAGATAGGCCAGGCACTGGTGCATGACCCGCGCCAGCGCCGCCCGCTCCTCGCCGCCCATGGCACAGAAGTCGTGCGAGTGCGCCCTGGGGTAGACCGCCAGCTCGAACGGGAAGCGCGATGCAAAGGGCGCGAAGGCCACGAACTGGCCGTCGTCGATGACGATCCGATCCTCCAGCGCCAGTTCCTGTGCCAGCATGTCGCAAAAGATGCAGCGCTCCTTGCGCTCGTAGTACGCCAGCGCCGCGTTGAGCTTGCTCTTCACCCGGCGAGGCGTGACGGGGACGGCCATAATCTGCGAGTGAGGATGGCTCAACGAGGCCCCGGCGTCGGGTCCGTAGTTGCGGAAGATGACGCAGTAGCGGAACCGGTCATCGCGGTAGAGGTCCTGGAGCCGGACCTGATAGGCCAGCAGCACCCGCTCGATCATCTCCGGGGGGCCGTCCGCCATTCGCCAGGAGTGGTCCGGGGTCTCGATGATCACCTCATGGGCGCCGATCCCGTCCATGAGGTCGAAGGTGCCGATCCCGCGCCGGTTGACATTCCCCTCGATGCGCAGAGCCGGAAACTTGTTGGGCACCACCCGCACCTGCCAGCCGGGCGTGTCGGGCTCGCCGCCGTTGGGGCGCAGTGCCCAGATCTCGGGAGGCGTCATGCGCTCGTTGCCCTCACACAGCGGACATGCGGCGCCCGGCGTGGTGGACTCGGGGGCCTCGAAGTCCGTGGGGCGCCGGCCCCGCTCGGCTGCAATGATTACCCAGCGATCAACGATGGGGTCTTTGCGCAGCTCGGACACGCATCGTCCTCCTCGAAGACGTCGCGCGCGTTGGCATCGACGCTTTGCTCGGCCCGTCGGTTCATGCCGCGAGCAATCGGCTCGGACTCGATGTCCCGCTTACCTGCTGCCCCGCCTCGGTGATTCTCGCCCAGCCGCGAGCCGGTGTCAAGAGCGACCGGTGGGCGGGGCCCGGTGGTCTCGCACGGACGGGTCAGCGGGGGCCGGCCTGCCGTTACGCGAGCGGTTGTTGCTGAGACTGCGGCGCAGTCTGTGGAGGGGCCGGATCACCGTCCGGCCCGCCGTAGGT
>JBNGDZ010000036.1:2267-17469 GCA_049975765.1 Armatimonadota bacterium | reverse complement strand
ATGCCCACCTCACCGGCAGCTCCGGCCCCAAGAACCCACGCCAGCGTCGCCTCGGTCAGGGGCGCGGGCGTGGCCTCCAGGTAGTGCCCGTACTGCTCGCAGTGCGGCCACTGGGCGTGGCGGAAGACGACGCGCTCGGGCTGCAGGAAGCGCACGGCGGCCTCGCCGGTGCGCGTCACGCGCGCCTCGGACGCCTCCCGCCGCTGGTCGAGGGGAAGCTCCCCTCCCCCAACGGTGAACCGGCCGTCCGGCGGCGTGTGCAGCAGCAGGTCGATGCGCCGCTGCTCGCCATCGGTGGCAATCTCGTCGAACACCACGTAGTAGTCGGGCGCCACGGAGACCACGTGCCGCACCCAGCGGCTCAACCCCCCGTAGCAGGCGGAGGCGTCGCCGGCGGTGTAGTCCATGGCCGGCGTGGCCGCGAAGCCCACCACGTTCCCGCGCACCGGAGTCTGGCCCTCGCCATCCACCAGGACCGCGTTATGCCCGAAGGTGCCGTAGGTGTAGCGATGCCGCTCGTGGATCATCTCCTCGGTCATGTTCCGCTCGGGCGGGTAGGGTCGGTTGTAGATCTGGTAGCCGGGGTCACTCAGCAGCCACTCGTCATCGTGGGCCAGGATGAAGCTGTTCTGGTCGAGGTGGTTATGGTGGGCCACGTGCCCGGACTTGAAGGCCAGCAGACTCCCACTCTCGCCCCAGCCCGAGCGCATCGCGACCCAGTCGATGTCGCGGAAGTGCCGCGCCAGCGGCAGACGCGTGGGCGGCTGGGCAAGCTGGCGCGCCTGCTCGTCAGCCTCCCCGGCCCTCACGAGATACCATGCCGCCACCGGGCTCTGCTCCACCTCCACCATGGCCCGCGCCAGGCCGATGAGCTTCGGAGGGCAGCCCGTGGGCCCGCCATTATCCCCGAAGTTCACGAGTGAGCCGCCGCCGGGGACCACGAAGTAGGCGGGGAACAGGATGGCCTCCGCCAGGTAGGGATGGTCGAACAGATTCACGCCCACGACGGCGTCGGACATGCGCACGAGATACATCAGGTTGTCCACGGCCGCACTCCCATAGGAGAAGCCCTCCACCAGGTCGCCGTCCACGCCGCCCTGCTCGTCAAAGAACAGCCGGGCCTTCTCCAGCCCCTGCGAGAGCCACTTTCCCGCGCGCTGGTGCTCGTCCAGTAGCGTCAGGCCCGCCACAGCAAGCTCGGTGTTGATCGCCGCGTAGCCGTTGGGCCACGCCCCGGGCTGCGAGACATAGGAGCCCTCGTCATTCCCGTACTCGTAGATGAACTCCGCCCCCTTGGTGGCGATGGCCTCGATGATGGTCTCCCGGTCCGCGTCCGGAAGGTCATGCCACACCAGATCGAGGGCAATGCACATCCCGCGCGTAAGGTGGTGGGTGTCCAGGCACGGCTGCGTCCCGTACCAGGGGTCGGTCCACTGCCGCCAGCCCGCGACCGCCAGCATCAGGTCGCGCGCCCAGCCCAGGTACGTCCGGTTGCGCGTAAGCACCCAGGCGCGCGCCATCTGCTCCATGTAGCCGCGCAGCTCGCCGCACAGCCCGGTCCAGTAGGGCCAGCCGTCGTCATGCTCCGGGGGGAACTGCGGCGAGGGCAGCGAGACGAAGTAGTCCTCGTAGCTGTGTGTGCGCGTCAGCGCCATGAGCTCCTCGGCCTGCCTGTGCGCCGTCTCGACGGCGCGGGGATCGTCGCGAAGCTGCTCGATCCCCTGCGGCATCATCTCCAGGCGGGGATGCCCCTCGCGCTCAAGCGTGTATTCCTGTGCCACAGCACTCACCCCGCACATGCACGCGGCCGCCACTGCGCTGGTCAGGATCGCCGGTCGCCTCATGCTCCGTCTCCCATGTGTGACCAAGTCTGCGGTCCGACCCGAGACTGCTTCGCGGCCCCCTCCGGCACCTCCTGCACAGCGCCGCAGCGGGCAATGCGGTCGGGCTGGAAGCCCGACCTACGCGACGTGACAGCGCGGGGCCGGACGGTGGTCCGGCCCCTCCACGCGAGCTCTCGCTCGCGTAACGGCAACAGCAGTCGTCCGGAGCGGCGGCGTCCCCGGCCGTTGCCGCCCGTCGTCGTGTGGCGCGACGCCCGCGCCAATGACAGGGCTGCCCAGCCCGCCCCTCCGTACGCCGTGAACGGCTGGCCAGACAGTGGTCCGGCCTATCAGCACCAGCCTGTGCTCGCGTAACGGCAACAGCAGCCATCCGGAGCGGCCAGGCTTCAGCCTGGCCGGCCGTTTGCCTCCCAGTGATGAGGACGCGCGGCGTAGGCACCCCAGGCCCAGCGTGGCGAAGGCGTGGCGCTTGCTGCCAGGCAGGTCGCGGGCGTGGGTCGTCGAACTACCGCATGTGCCGTCTTCGCTCGCGGGATGACCGGGAGGGCTCCCTCAGGCATGCGCATTCTGCTCCGCCCCGTCCGTCATGGCGTGGTACTTAACTACCTCGGCCAGCTCATGATGCTGCTGGGCGTGGGGCTGGTAGTGCCCGCGCTGGTGGCGCTGGCGACGGCCGAGTGGCTGATGCTGCTCGCCCACCTGGGCGCGGGCGCCTTTGCGGCCCTGGCAGGATGGCTGTTGCGCCGCGCCACCGTGGAGTCTGCCATCCGACCCGCGGAGGCCCTGGTGGTGGGCGCGCTCATCTACATCGCGGTCACGCTCGTGCTCACGCCGGTCATCAACCTCGCCGGGCTGCCGCTGGCCGACGCCTTCTTCGAGGCGATGTCCGCGTGCACCACCACGGGCCTGTCGATGATCGGCGAGCCCGCCGCCGTCCCCCGAACGCTGCTGTTCACGCGCGCTCTGATGCAGTGGTACGGGGGGCTGGGCTTCGTGATCCTGACGCTGGCGGTGCTGGTACCTCCGGGAAGCAGCGCGTCGCGGCTGCTGTCCACACAGCTCGAGAAGGGCGATGTGGTGCCCAGCGCCGTCGCCGCGGCGCGCGCTCTCTCGACGCTGTATCTGGTCGGGACAGCGGGCACTGTAGTCCTTCTGCTGCTCAGTGGGATGGCGCCCTTCGACGCGCTCTGTCACGGGCTCTCCACCACCTCCACGGGCGGCTTCTCGACCAGTCCCAGAAACGTCGCCGGCCGCTCACTGGCGACGCTGCTCGTGCTCATTCCGCCCATGCTGATGGCCGCCTGGCCGCTGATCGTCTTCCGCCGGGTGAGGCGCGACGGGTGGTCGGCGATTACAGATGATGCGCAGATCCGCGTGCTCTCGGCGCTGACCGTCATCTGGGTGGCCGCCCTCGCGGTGCTGCTTCGGTCCGCCGACCTGGGACTTGGTCACGGTTTCCGGGACGCGCTGTTCCTAGGGGTCTCGCTGCAGACCGGCACAGGCTTCACCACCGTGGACCCTGGGGACCTGGGCCGCCTCGGTCGGCTGGTGATGCTCCTGCCGATGAACATCGGCGGGGCACTGGGCTCGACGGCCGGCGCAGTCAAGATCTACCGCGTCATGGTCCTGGCGGCGCTGATGCGGATGACCATCTTCCGCACCGCGCTGCGGCCCTCCGTGGTGAAGCCGTTCATGGTGGGAGGAAGGTCGCTTCAGCGCGATGAAGTCGAAACCGTGGCGGCCTTCGTTCTCGGCTATCTGGCACTGTTGGGTCTCTCCGCGGCGTGCTTCACGGCCGCCGGCTTCGACCCACTGGACTCGCTGTTCGAGTGCTCGTCGGCGCTGGGTGCCTCCGGCTTCACGGCCGGTCTGGCGTCAGCGGCGCTACCGACGTGGCTGAAGATGGTGCTGACCTTCAACATGTGGGTCGGGCGCGTGGAGATCGTCCCCGCGGCCCTGGCGCTGTACCCGCCGATCTGGGTGGGCCGCAGGAGGAGGTAGCATGAGGGTTCTCATCGTCGGCTCCAGCCGGCTGGCGCTGCACACCGCAGAGATCTTCATCAGCCGCGGCGACGAGGTGGTGATCATCGAGATCGACCCCGAGAAGGCCGCAGAGCTGGCCGAGACCATGGACTGCGCCATCGTGGAGGGCGACGGCGCCGACCCGCAGACCCAGGCGGCGGCCGAGGCCGAGGACGCCGACGCCTTCATCGCCGCCACCCGCGAGGATCAGACCAACATCGTGGCCGCCCTGGTGGCCCGCAAGTTCGGGATCGAGGAGGTCATCATCAAGCTCGAGAACCCGGACTACATCCCCATCTGTGAGGACCTGGGGCTGGACAAGCTGGCGCTGCCGGAGCTGTCGTTTGCGATGTACGTCACGGAGATGGCCCGGGGGCTGAACCTCGCGGAGATCGGTGAGCTGCTGCGCGGCGATGCCCGGCTCTTCCGATTCCTGGTGGATGAGAGCCTCGATGGCACGCCCGTCTACCAGTTCAATCGCGAGCTGCCAGAGGATACCGCGGTGGTCGTGGTGCTGCGCAGGGACGCCTTCCTGCCGGCCCGTGAGGAGGTCGTGCTACAGGCCGGGGACGAGGTGCTGGTCATCACCCGCCAGCGGAATCTCGCGGAGCTGACCCGGAAGTACACGCCGAGCTGACCCGCCCGCGTGGAGGCTGCACAATGAGCGAGGCAGTCGAGAGGTTCAAGCAGCAGCAGTTCAAGGTCCTGGTCGGGCTGGGGCATCCCCAGCGCGTGGAGGGGCTGATGCGCATCGCCTCCGTCTTCGCGCGGCGGCAGAAGGGCCGCATCGTCGCCGCCTCCGTGATCACCGTGCCGCCCGACGCCGACCTTGACCGAGGCGCCGACTACGCGGACCCGGAGGCCCTGGAGCTGTCGCAGGAGATGGTGCAGCGCGCCCAGAACTTCGGCGCGGAGCTGGGAATCGCCGTGGAGCCGGTGGTGCAGTTCGCACACGACATCCCCGGCGGGATCGCCGCCATCTGCGAGGGCCTTGGCCCCCACATGATCCTGCTTGGGTACAGCCCCCCGGAGGCGCCTCAGGCGCAGGCGAACGTTCCCGCGCGCATCACCGAGCGCGTGGCCGGCATGGCCGGGCCGGCCCTGGCGATCGTGGCTCTGCCGGAGGGCGACGAGCCCGCCCGCCTGCTCATCCCCGTCACCGAGGCCCTCGACCCCGCGGTCATCAGAGACCTCGCGAAAGTCGTGGCCATCTTCGGCGGCGCGGAGATGACCTTCATCGGGCTGGTCCCCACAGGGCTCTCCGAGGACGAGTTCGAGCGCCGCTCCGAGGAGCTCCGGGAGAGGCTCGAGGGCGTGGACTTCGAGGAGATGGAGTGCATGGACCTCGACGCCCGCCGCACCAGCGAGTGCCTCTTCGGCGCCGAGGCCAGGCAGATGTCCGGTGCCACCCACGACGCGGCCTTCATCCTCCGCGCGACGGTCTGAGCGCAACGCCTGCGGGCCCGCAACTCAGCGCCCCGCCCCCTGCCCACGCGGCACCCGCGAGATCGCCCGAGCGCTTACACCCCTCGCCCGCCGCCCGCTACAGGTACCTCTGCAGCAGGTCGCGCGTCATGCGCACGCCTTCCTTCTGGTCCATGGAGCCCTCGAACTCGATCGACAGCACCGACTCCGTGCCGCAGGCCTTGCAGATCGCCAGCACGCGCTCCATGGAGTACTCGGCGTCCTCTCCGTCCTCGTCGAACTCATGGGTCTTGGCGTGCATGTGATGCGAGAACGGGATGACCTTCGCCAGCTCCATGTAGCGCTGCTCGATGGGAAAGTTGCCGAAGTCCGGGCAGGTGCCCACGTAGTCGGGGTCGGTGCCCAGCACGATCCTGAGGATGGGGTTGGCCCACTTGCTGACGCCGCCGTGGTTCTCGATGGTGATCTTCACGTCGAGGTCGCGTGCGGTGGGCAGAAGCTCGGTGAAGCCGTCGATGACGCGCTCCACGCCGACGGTCGCGTCGCGCTCCTCATCGCCGGTGCCGCCGATGTTGGCGCGGATCACCGGCGCGCCCAGCAGCCTGGCCTGGTGGAGGCGCTGGCGGATCGTCGCGACGGTCTCCGCCCGCTCATCCGCGTTGTCGGAGGCGAAGTTCCCACCGCAGGTGAGACACTGGATGTAGCAGCCGGCATCCTCGGCCGACTGCCGGACCTGTTCGAGGTAGTCCTCGTCCCAGGTCTCGAAGAACATGTCGTTGTACTCCAGGGCCTCGATGCCCAGCTCGGCGTTGAAGGCGGCGAACTCCAGCAGGTCCATCTCGCCACCACGCAGGTAGTCGCGCACGCTGTAGGTGCAGTTCCCGATAACCATTGCTCTTTCTCCCTTGGCACTGTGTGATGCAACTGCGGCCTCTTCGCCGCCGGCGCCCGTCATCCTTCGCTCGTTAGGTCGCGCTCGCGCTGAACCGCCCGCTCCCGTGCCTGTATCTGGCGACGCGCGATGCGGGCCGCCACTCGCGCGACAAGGTCCTTGATGGGACTGACGGGCGCCTCGACGTAGAACCGGCGGCGCGGATCCAGCCAGCCCTGCTCCGCGAAGTACTCGTAGTCGGCCGGCAGGTGCTCACGAAGCAGACCGTAGATCTGCTGCTGGATGCGGAAGACCGCGAGCTGCTGCAGCGTCGGCGCGCTGTAGCCCCCGCGCTGGATGGCCTGGTGCAGCCTGCCGGCCGCCTCCCCCGAGCGATGCGCGAAGCGCCGCTGCTCCGCCTGCGTCTGTCGCCCCGGCGGCAGGACGAAGCCGAAGCTGTCGATGATGTCGAAGCCGCACGATCCTACCGCGGAGATCCCGGCAATGGTCTGCCTGATCCCGGCTGCCCCGGCGGTCACGACGATCAGGGTCTTCTGATCGAAGAACCGCGGGCGGTGCATGGTGTAGGCCAGCCGGTCCAGCAGGTTCTTGAGCAGCGCGGTCATGCCCATGGCGTAGACCGGTGACGCGAAGATGACGCCGTCGCTGTGGAGCAGCTTCGCCTCGATCCTGGGGACGTCGTCCTCCAGCGGGCAGTGCTCCTCGCCCTCCGTGAAGCACCTGTAGCATCCGCGGCAGAACTGGATGTGGGCATCGCGCAGCCAGAGGTACTCGAACTCGTAGCTACCCAGCAGGGCCATCTGCTCCTCGACCCGCTGCGCCAGCCCATGGCTGTCGCCCCTGCGGGGGCTGCCCATGATCGCGAGGACCGTGCGCAAGAAAGGCGCTCCCTTCGATTGCCGGATTGTGGGTGTGAGGCTAACAGGGCGCGCATGCGGGGCCGCACCACAGGGCTTGCGGCCGCCGCTCACACGTGATCCAGATAGCCGATGTGAATGTCCAGCGGCAGCGGCTCCTCAGAGGGCTCGCGCTCGGGCTGGCCGAAGATGCGCATCATCAGCACCTCATCGCTCTCCTCCGGCCCCAGCCCCAGCTCCTCAGGCGTCGCGCCAAGCTCGCGAGCGATGGTCTCGACCAGGCCCTCGCGGTTGACGATCAGGAGCATCCCCAGCGACCTGTGCTCGACCCCTACCGGCATCGCCTCAGCGATGGCCTCAACGCGCCAGTCGTGCAGCGGGAAGACGCACAGCCGGCAGCCCTCCGCCGCGGCGCGTGAGATCACGGCCATGCAGCACTCGGCGTCGCCCTCGATCTCTCGCAGCGTGTGGCCGTCGTGCGCGGCGTAGCCGTCGGGCCGGCCGCCCTCCAGCGCCAGGAGCGCGTCGCGGCGGTGAGTCGTCAGCAGGATGCGTGTCTCGTCGGGCGTCCGGATGACCTCGTTGCGCCCCGCGGCCTCGTGCAGCCGGTGACAGCAGTCCGGCCCGAAGGCGCTCTCGTTCAGGCGCATGATCTCCCTCTGCACCGGGCTCTCCCCGGCCGCCTCGGCGATGCGCATCATGGTGATGCCGCCGGCATGGCGCCATCCCAGGCGCTGGTAGAAGCCCGGACTGGCTGTCCACAGCACGCCGAAGTGCAGATCAAGCTCGGCCATGCGCCGGGCGGCGTCCTCCATGGCCAGCGTGCCGATGCCGCCTCCCCGCAGCTCCTTGCGGCAGCAGACGCCGCCGATCAGCCCCACCCGCAGCCTCTGGTCGCGCCAGCGGATCTCGCGAGGCAGGATCCCGGCGTGTCCCACCAGCCGCCGTCCTCTCCGAACCACGCGCAGGTTCTGGGCGTTCTCCTCCGAGTACAGCAGGGGGGCGTACTCGAAGATATCGCCGTCGGCGCCGAGCTCCTCAACGAAGACCTCGTTGAGCAGCTCGCGCAGGTGGGGAAGCTCCCTCGGTCGGCACGGTCCGACCTGCAGGTTGTCGCGGGGCATAGCTTTCCCTCCTCGGAATCGCGGCCAGCTTCGCCCGGTACGGGCCGCCGTCCTGCCCCGTAACGGACATAGGACCGCGCCACCGGGTGGCGCGGGGCCTTGCGGCTGAGGGTGAGAGACGCCTGCCGCCGGCCTGCAGTCCCGAGCCCGCCGCCTGCGGCCCTCCCTACGGTATCGGATCGCCGGGCAGCGCGCAGTAGCGCATGTCCGGCGTCGTCTCATCCTGGATGGACTCGAGGAACTCGGCGATGGAGGTCGGTCCCAGGTCGCCCTCCCCGCGCTTGCGCACGGCCACCTGGCCGGCCTCCTCCTCTCTGTCGCCGACGATGAGCATGTAGGGGACCTTCTCCAGCTCGGCCTGGCGGATCTTGTTGCCCAGAGTGCCGCTCTCGGTGTCCACCTCCACGCGCAGGTCCTCGGCGCGCAGCCCGCAGGCCACCTGCTCGGCGTAGTCGAAGTTCCGGTCGTTGATGGGCAGGATCTTGATCTGCACCGGCGCGATCCACATGGCGAACTCGCCCGCGCACTGCTCGATGAGCACGCCCATGAAGCGCTCGATCCCGGCGAGCACCACGCGGTGGACCATGGCCGGCCGGTGCTCCTGGCCGTCCTCGCCCACGTAGGTGAGGTCGAAACGCTCCGGGAGGTTGAAGTCTAGCTGGATCGTTGGGCCCTGCCAGAGTCGGCCGAGGGCGTCCTTGATCTTGATGTCGATCTTGGGGCCGTAGAAGGCGCCTCCGCCCTCATCAACCTCCCACTGCAGGTCATTGGCCTGCAGCGCGGTGATCAGCGAGCCGGTGGCGCGCTCCCAGACCTCCGCCGAGCCGATGGACTTGTCCGGCCGGGTGCTGAGGAACACCTCATACTCGTCGAAGCCGAACACGCGCAGCATATCGTCGGCGAACTTGATGACGCCGGTGATCTCGTCGCTGAGCTGGTCCATGCGGCAGAAGATGTGGGCGTCGTCCTGCGTGAAGCCCCGCACCCGCATCAGCCCGTGCAGCACGCCGGACTTCTCATGCCGGTAGACCGTGCCCAGCTCGAAGTAGCGGATGGGCAGGTCGCGGTAGGAGCGTGTGTGGGTCTTGTAGATGAGCACGTGTCCGGGGCAGTTCATGGGTTTGATGCCGTAGGACTGCCCCTCGATGTCAGTGAAGTACATGGGGTACTGCTGCTGGGCGTGCCCGGAGGTCTCCCACATGTCCGCCTTGACCAGATGTGGGGTGTGTACCAGCTCATAACCGCGCCGCAGGTGCTCCTGCGTGACGAAGTCAGTAATCAGCCGGCGCAGACGGGCGCCCCGCGGGTGGTAGTAGACCAGGCCCGCGCCAGCCTCCTCGTGGAAGCTAAACAGGTCCAGCTCCCGGCCGAGGCGCCGGTGGTCGCGCCGCTGGGCCTCCTCGATGCGCGCCAGGTGCTCCTCGACCTGCTCCCGCGTGGGGTAGGCCGTGCCGTAGATGCGCTGGAGCATCTTGTTGGCCTCGCTGCCCCGCCAGTAAGCCCCCGCGACCGATAGCAGCTTGACGTGCTTGATGCGCCCCGTGCTGGGGACGTGCGGGCCGGTGCACAGGTCCACGAAGCCGTCATGCTCGTAGAGGCTCACCACGTCATCCTGGATCTCCTCGATAAGCTCCAGCTTGTACTGGTTCTGCTTTTGCTCGAACAGGTCCATGGCGTCGGGCTTGGAGACCTCGCGGCGCTCGAAGTCGAAGTCCTCGTCGATTATCTCCTGCATCTTCTCCTCGATGCGCCGCAGGTCGTCCTCCGTGAACGGCTCCTCCACGTCGAAGTCATAGTAGAAGCCGTCCTCGATAGGCGGGCCGATGGTCGGCTTGGCATCTGGGAAGAGCTGGGTGACGGCATCGGCCATGATGTGTGAGGCGGAGTGCCAGTAGACGTGCCGGCCCTCCTCCGAGTCGAAGGTCAGCACCTCAAAGCTAGCGTCCTCGTTGATGGGCCGGGTGAGATCGAAGACCTGGCCGTCGAGCTTCGCGGCCACGGCGTCCCTGGCCAGCCGCGGGCCGATCTGCTCCGTTGCTTCGAGAGCCGTAGTTCCCTGGGGGACCTCGAGCACGGAACCGTCCGGCAGCCTCAGCTCGATCGTATTGTCACTCATCGTTGGCTCTCCTTGTCGGTGCGACGGATTCCCGTTGCCGTCAGGAGGGACAGGCCGCGCGCTCTCCCGCCTCGGCCGTCGGTCGCGCCGTCTGCAGTGGCGGGTCTGCGTCCCGGCCGGGCGTAGGGCCTTAAGCGAAAACCCCCATCCATGCAGGATGCGGGTGGCTCGCAATCATGGATGTCGGCGACCATACCAGGGCCGCCTCGCGTCATGGTGCCGGTTGTGGTGCGATGGTGGGCGCTGGAGGAACGCCTCCAGGCCCTGCCACAGACGTGTCACCATGGTGGGCGCTGGAGGACTTGAACCTCCGACCTCCACCGTGTCAAGGTGGCGTTCTTCCCCTGAACTAAGCGCCCACCCACCGTCGGTGCGGGAATTATAGCAGCCCTCATCGCCGGTGTAAAGGCGACGCGCTTGAGAGAGCACAAGCTCATCGGCCTCCAGCACTTCGGCGAAGTGTCTGTCGGCGAGAGGATGCATTCTCGTGACGCCTCGGTGCGCCCGCCGCCGCGGAAGCGATGTTGCGGCGGGCCTGGGCCAGCTCCGCCTCGGTCAGAAGCACCGGGTGGTCCAGCTCCATGGCAGCGGCCAGCATGCGGTCCTCGCGGGCCTCCATCCGTGCCCGGAACTGGGTCTCCTCGGCCGATGGACCGCGCTCCTGCCAGTCTCCAGCAACAGCCACACAGGTCAGACACGCTCGGCAGCCGAATACCCCGCTCACGGAGAGACCAAGGCTGTGGGTCCCGGTCCACGGGCCGCGCGGGAGGATGACATGAACAGAGCCAGTCTGGTTGTCGTGAGTTCCATCCTGGCTGTCCTCGTACTGCGCAGCGCCACCGCCGCCCAGACCGAGGTGACCTCGTCCGACCGGAGCACATGGCACATCGACAGCGCGCTCCTGCGGGTTACTCTGGACACCGAGACCGGGGGGCTCTCGGTCCTGGACAGGCGCATCGGCTACGAGTGGCGTCAGGCACCGCCCGGTTCACCGGCCACTCCGGAGCTGTCGATCCGTCGAGCGCCACATCCCCCGCACATCGATGGCGAGCGCGGAGACTGGGCCGCGGAGCCAACCTTCGTGCTGACGCCGGAGATGCTCGCCGACGCCCGCGAGGTCGATGGCGCGCATGACCTCAGCGCACGGGTGTGGTGTCTGTGGGACGAGCAGTTCCTGTATCTTGCCGTGGCGGTTCGCGACCAGAGGCTGCAGTGGCCCGGGCCCGACCAGGAGCAGTGGTGGGAGGCTGACACGGTCGAGCTGTGGGTGGGCGACAAGCAGGTGGCGCTGCTCCCGGCCGGCGATACGGTGGGCACATGGAGTCGCGATGGAGCGGTCGCCGGTGCGGCCGTCGCGATGAGGCCGACGGCCGACGGCTATCAGATCGAGACAGCGCTGCCGTGGGAGGCCCTGGCGGCGGACGTGCGGCCACAGCCGGGCAGCCGACTGCCGTTCGCGCTCGGGGTCAATGACGCCGATGATCCCGCGGGCAGACAGGGGCAGCTCTACTTCCCGCGGACGTGGGTGCACTCGGCTCGGGACACCTTCGCGCGTGTCACGCTGGCGGATGAGACGGGGCGCGCGCCGGAGCAGGCGGTGGAGCCCCAGCCGGCGTGCAGGGACGTCCGCGCGATCGACGAGCCGCCTGCCGGCCTGCGCTACGAGACGGACCTGCGGGAGGCGGGAGGCCGCGAGCTGCCCGCCACCGTCAGCCTGCGCGTGCCAGACGACGAGGCCGACCTGATCGTGGGCATCGAGATGCCCGAGGAGAAGGAGCTCGGCGTGATCCAGGGCCTGGGGCCGCTGCTTCTCCCCCGCGAGGACGCCGAGATTCTGGCACCCCACTACGGCAACGGAATCGCTGTGCCCGCGACCCTCCTGGACTGGCGTGGGAGGAGCTGGTCCACCTGGGGCTCGCTGGACATGCCATGGGTCGGCCTGACTGACGGTGAGAAGGGGTACCTGCTGCTGTTCGAGACCCCCGATGACGGCGTGGTTCGCCTTGAGGCACTCAGGTCCGAGGAGGCCGACTTCCTGGCTCCCCGCGCCGACTTCCAAGGCTCCAAGGGCCGCTTCGCCTACCCGCGGCTGGTGCGCTACCGGTTTATGTCGGAGGGCGGTCACACCGCCATCTGCAAGCGCTATCGCGACTACGCCCGACAGCAGGGCCTGGTGGTAACGCTGCGGGAGAAGGCGCGCCGGGTTCCCGCCGTTGACAGGCTGATCGGCGCGCCCGACTTCTGGGGTGTGCCGGGAGTTGAATGGTGTCGGGAGGCCAGGGCTGCCGGCATCGAGAGGGCGCTGGTGAACGGCCGCTGGTCGCCCGAGGACATGCAGCAGATGGTGGAGATGGGCTACCTGGTGAGCGAGTACGACAACTACGTGGACCTGCTCGAGGGCGAGAGGGGGCCGAACGGCACGTACGGGCCCCTCGAGGAGGACGCACGCATGGACGCGAGCGGGGAGATGGTCAAGGGCTGGCTCACCTGGGACAAGCAGACCCAGTTCTACAAGCGCTGCTCAGCGACGGCCCGGGAGGCCGCTGAGCGCGAGATCCCACCTCTGCTGGAGACATACCCCTACAACACCAGGTTCCTGGACGTGACCACCGCCAGCGGGCTGCGAGAGTGCTACCATCCCGACCACCCGCTCACGCGCACCGGGGATCGGCGCGAGAATCTGGAGCTGGCCGAGTATGTGAAGGGGCTCGGTCTGGTGCTGGGCGGCGAGCACGGCCGCTGGTGGGGTGCTCCCGTATACGACTACTGGGAGGGAATGCAAAGCGGCGGCTTCTACTCCTGGCCCGCGGGCCACGTCGGTCAGGATATCCCGCCGACGCGTGAGGAGATCGGGGAGGAGTATCTGACCTGGGGCATCGGCCATCAGCGGCGGGTGCCGCTGTGGGAGCTGGTCTTCGGCGACTGCGTGGTCTCCACGTGGTACTGGGGGGATAGCACCGGCCACCTGTACGAGGCAGCGCCCGAGATCGCGGACAGGAAGGACCTCTTCAACATGCTCTACGGCACGGTGCCGCTGTTCTGGCTGAACAGGCATTTCGGGCTGAACTGGGAACGCCATCGCGAGCGCCTCCTGGAGAGCTACCGCAACACCTGCAAGCTGCACGAGCAGATCGGCTACGACGAGATGCTCTCGCACGAGTTCGTGACCGAGGACCGGGCGGTGCAGCGCACCCGCTTCTCCTCGGGCACGGAGGTGACCGTCAACTTCGGCGAAGACCCCTACGAGGTCGAGGGCGAGAGCGGTACCTACGTGCTCGGCCGGTACGGCTTCCTGGCCGAGGGGCCGAGGGTGCTCCAGTACCGGGCGCTCAGCGGGCAGGAGATCACGTTCATCCGGACACCGGGCTACCTCTTCTGCGACGCTGCCGGTGCCGAGCACGATTTCGGCCCGGTGCAGACGCGCGGTCGCGTGACCATCCGCAGACCATCCGCTGAGGAGGAGCGGCTGCTGGTCAGTCACTCCGGCGGCGAGGCTGCGATACGATTGCGTGAGGTCGCGGCCGACGCGCCCCACGAGGCCGCCCGGCTCCGCATGTTCGCGCTGGATGCGACGAGCGAGCGGATCGGATACCGGCGCGTGGTGCTCACGGACGGACGGCTCAGACTGCGCGAGGATGACGGTCAGGCGGAGCTGGCCTGGGGGCGGGAGATCCAGGCACCGGACCTGGAGGTGGCGGAGCGCCGCGTAGAGCTCACGCCGGCCGAAGTCCGGCAGGGCGAGCCACTGACTGTCCGCGCGCGGATCACGAACCGGGGCGGGGAGCCGGCCCGGAACGCTCGCGTGACGCTGACGGTGGGCGGTCGGGTCACCGTGGAACGAGCCGTGACCATCCAGCCTCTGCGCTTTGCTGAGATCGAGTTCGAGGTGGACACCACGCCCCTCGACGGCCGCCGGCGTCTGACGGTGAGAGCCGACTGCTCCCAGAGGGAGCTCATGACCTCCAACAACGCGGCGACGGTTGAGGCCTTCGTCACCCCGGACCTGGCGAGGTGGAGCCGGCGGCGGTCGATCACAGTGACGAATGACGATGTGCGTCGAAATGAGGCCGTCGTGCAGTCCCACGTGGACTTCGGCGAGGCCGTGGCGGCCGACTCCGTCCGGGTGCTGGAGGAGAGCGGCGGGGAGTATCAGCTCGTCCCCGGACAGCTCGATCCCGTGGGCGAGGGCGGCGAGGGGCAGCTTCTGTGGGTGATGCCCGGCGAGACGGCGCCGGGCCAGGTTCGGCGCTTCATCGTGGTCTACGATCCGGCACAGGTGCCGGAGCGGCACCGGCCTGCGCCGGGGGCGGTCTGGGATGAGGAGGCCGCGGCGATCACGACGAAGGCCTATCGCGCGGTCTTCAACGAGGGAGCCATCGGCGCGGTCTACAACCGTCTTGGGGATCTGCCCGAGGCCAGCATCTTCAGCGGGATCGTGGTCTCCAGTGCCGAGACCGGCTGGGTCCACGAGGAGGGTGAGGTGGAGCGAATGCGGGTGGTGAGCGCCGGGCCGGTCCGCACTGTGGTCGAGGTCGAGAAGGCGCTCAAGGGCGACCACCGCTGCACGAAGCGGTACGAGTTCTACCCCCGTTACTTCATCGTCAGGGGCTCGTGTGAGCCGCGGATAGGCTGCCTGTCGCGGGCCTACTACGCGCTGCCGTGCGTCTATGAAGACGACGCGGGCAACACAGCACGTATCGACGGCGAGGGGGATGCCGAGGACGTGGCCGGCAAGAACCCGAAGCCGGAGTGGTACGCCGCCTACTGCCCGCAGTGGGCTCACTCCTGCGTCAACCTCGGCGAGGCCAGCAACGTCACCTACTGGGATGGCGGCGCATGGGGAGGCGTGGCCCTGAATGCGGGGAACAGTGGGGTGACCGAGGTGGCCTACGTCTTCCACGAAGGCCAGCCGGATGCGTCGT
>JBNGDZ010000036.1:0-2257 GCA_049975765.1 Armatimonadota bacterium | reverse complement strand
GGCGATCGCTTTCGAGGACTGATGACATGGGTGGGCACCGAGTCCACACAGGCCTGCTGGTCGCTGCGCTGGCGGTGGCAAGCACACAAACCGCGAGGTGTCAAGTCATGGAACCCGAACCGGTTATGGCCAGTGCCGACCGGATCAGACCGTGGTCTGAGAACCCGGCGTACTGGCAGTACCGGGGCGAGCCGGTCCTGCTTGTCGGCGGGTCCCGTGAGGACAACCTGTTCCAGATCCCCGATCTCGAGGAGCACCTGGACCTGCTCGCCAGCGTGGGCGGCAACTACATCCGCAACACCATGAGCGACCGGGACGAGGGTAACGTCTACGCGTACCGCCGCCTGGAAGACGGGCGCTACGACCTCGACCGGTGGAACGATGAGTACTGGCGGCGCTTCGACGCCCTGCTGCGACTGACACACGACAGGGACATCATCGTGCAGATCGAGGTCTGGGACCGCTTTGACCTGAGCGACTTCGGGAACATGGGCAACTGGCAGCGGCACCCCTACCGCCCGGCCAACAACATCAACTACACGGGCGAGGAGACAGGCCTGGCGGACAGCTACCCCGATCACCCCGCAGCGGACAAGCACCCCTTCTACCACACGGTCCCCGGCATGAGGCAGTACCAGCCGCAGTACGACGTGATCCGCGCCCACCAGGAGCGGTTCGTCGCCAGAATGCTGTCGTCCAGCCTGCCCTACGGCAACGTGCTCTACTGTATGAACAACGAGACCTCGACCGACCCGAAGTGGGGGCAGCACTGGATGACGTTCATCACTGATCGGGCCCGCGCCGCCGGCGTCGATGTCTTCGTGACCGACATGTTCGACGACGGCTGGATGCCGGAGCGCTCAGCGAACATCCGGCTCGTGCTCGACCACCCGGAGCTGTACGACTTCATCGACATCTCCCAGGTCAACAGCCGCAACTTCGGCGAGGACCACTGGAACCGGCTGCACTGGGTGGTGCAGCAGGCGGCGGCCCATCCCCGGCCGGTGAACCACACGAAGATCTATTCCGCCGGCCAGACCAGCTTCGGGTCCGGCACGCCCCAGGATGGGATCGAGCGCTTCTGGCGCAACCTGCTGGGCGGCTCGGCGTCGGTGCGCTTTCACCGACCGACGGCGGGCATCGGCCTGAACGAGATTGCGCGGGCGTGTATCCGCTCCGCACGCAGGGTCGAGGAGTTGGTCAGGCTCTGGGACGTCGAGGCGCACATGGAGCTGCTGCGCGACCGCGAGGAGAACGAGGCCTACCTGGCCGCAGAGCCCGGCGAGGCGTATGTGCTGTTCTTCTGCAGCGGAGGGGCGGTGACGCTGGACCTGGCCGGGCAGGACGGGGCGTTCGGCGGCCGGTGGATCGACATCAGCTCGAGCGAGTGGGGCGACGAGCTGGATGTGCCCGGCGGCGCCGAGAGGAGCCTGAGCGCGCCCGGTGACGGGCCCTGGGTGGCCGTGCTCGTCGCCCAGTGAGACCGCCCGGAGGCCGGTGTCGAGTGGCCGGGCCGGATGCGCGGGATACGACAAGAACGCTCGCAGATGGCGCGCCGGTGGGCGCCCGGCCGCGGTCCCGGTGGCCATCCGGGGCCGTGCAGCAGGCGCATGGGCCGAACCGACGACACTCCCCCTGGCACCCCTGCGCGTCGTCAACTTCCTGACGGTCGCGACGGCACCGCCACCGGGCGAGTGACGGTCAGGGGATCGCCGCTGGGTTGATCTGCCGGATAGAGGAGAGGAATGACAATGCGCCGACTCCGCCGCACGCACATGACTGCCCTCGCACTGATCTGCCTGCTGGGCGCCGCCCTCTGCGGCATGCCCCAGGAGCCCGAACCGGGAACCGGCGAGATGGTCTTCATCGAGAACGGCACGCCCCTCGCAACGGAGACGCTCGGCGCAGAGTGGATCGAGGGCGACGGCGTCCTGGTGTCCGGGGGCACCGACGACATTCGCCAGCGGATCCTCGGCCGAGCCACCATCGGTCCCGGCGACTGCCACGTGAGGGCGCGATTGGCCATTGGGCATCTCGACGACAGCGCCGCGGCCTTCACCGTCGGCGCCAGCAGCTACTTCGGCTTCGAGGGCGGGCATGGAAAGATGTTCGTCACCGGGCCTCTCTTCGACGATGCGCGCGGGACCCCCATCGGTGACCCGGAGGATTTCGTGCAGGATAGCGTTCCGTTCGAGTTCGACTTCATCCGTGAGGGCGACACGCTGAGCGTGCTCATCGACGGCAAGCTGGCATACGA
>JBNGDZ010000035.1:0-17665 GCA_049975765.1 Armatimonadota bacterium | reverse complement strand
CACGCGGGTGATCCGGGCCGGCCGCCGCAACGGCGACAACGCCGAGATGGCTATCCTGGAGCTGACCGACTGACGGCAGCGAGTTGACCATGCGCCGTGTGCTGCTGATCGTTCAGTACGATGGCACCGACTACCACGGCTTCCAGCGACAGCCGAACGTGCCGAGCGTCCAGGAGGAGCTGGAGGGGGCGCTGAGCAGGCTCCTGGAGCACCAGGTGAGCGTCACCGGCGCCGGGCGCACTGATGCCGGCGTGCATGCTCTCGGCCAGACTGTGACCTTTGAGACCGACAGCACGATTCCGACCAGACGCATCGTGCTGGCGCTGAACGCGCTGCTGCCCGGTACCGTGAGCGCCGTCGGGGCGCAGGAGGTGCCGGCTGACTTCCACCCGCGCTACGATGCAACCGGGAAGCTCTACGGCTATCGGATTCTCAACCGGGAGCTGCCGTCGCCCTTCATCTGCCGTTACGCATGGCATGTGAGGAGGCCGCTGGATGTGTCGCTGATGCGCGATGCTGCGGCGCGGCTCATCGGCGAGCACGACTTCGCGGCCTTCAGCTCCGCGGGGATGTCGGTGAGCACCACCGTCCGCACGCTGCGGAGGCTGGATGTGAACGTTGAGGGCGACCTGCTGGAGCTGCGGGCGGAGGCGGACGGATTCCTCTACATGATGGTTCGACGCATCGTGGGGGCACTGGTCGAGGTGGGGCGGGGGCGCCTCTCGGTGGAGGAGGTGGGCCGAATCCTGGAGGGCCGGGACCGCACTCGAGCGGCGTTCGTGGCGCCGCCACAGGGCCTGTCGCTGATCAGGGTGATGTACGGGGGCGAGCAGTCTCGCCCGTGAGGAGGAGGCAGTATGCAGGACAAGACGCTGTCGGCCAATCCGGCCGACGTTGAACGGAACTGGTACATCGTTAGCGCGCGGGGGAAGGTCCTTGGCCGGCTGGCCGCGGAGGTCGCCGCAGTGCTTCGTGGCAAGCATAAGCCGTCCTACACGCCCCACGTGGACTGCGGGGACTACGTCATCGTCACCGACGCCGAGCACGTGCGCCTCACCGGTGACAAGCGCGAGACCAAGATGCGCTACTGGCACACCGGCTACCCCGGGCACCTGCGGTCCAAGAGCTACGGCGAGTTGCTGGAGAGCGAGCCGGAGGACGTCATCAAGCGGGCCGTCCGGGGGATGCTGCCCAAGAGTCGGCTGGGCCGCAAGATGCTGCGGAAGCTGAAGGTCTACGCCGGCTCCGAGCATCCACACTCAGCGCAGCAGCCCCAGCCGCTGCCAGAGCGGTAGAGCAACGCCAGAGCACTCTCCCAGGAGGCGAACGCAGTGCCACAGTACGCAGGATACGGAACCGGACGTCGCAAGTCCGCAGTCGCCAAGGTGTGGCTGGTGTCGGACGGCTCCGGTCAGGTCGTAATCAATGACCAGAGCGCACGCGAGTACCTCAAGCGCGAGAGGCTGGCCGTGCTGGTCACCGAGCCCTTCCAGGCCACCGGCACCGGTGAGACCTATGACGCCAAGTGCGTGGTGCTGGGCGGCGGACTGTCGGGCCAGGCCGGCGCGGTGAGGCACGGCATCGCCAACGCGCTGGTTGACGCGGACGCCGAGCACCGAGGCGTGCTGGGGCCGGCAGGGCTGCTGACCCGCGACCCGCGCGTCAAGGAGCGCAAGCACGCCGGCTTCCGCAAGGCCCGGCGCGGCAAGCAGTTCTCCAAGCGCTGAGGGCGCGACGACACGCCTCTCGAAGTGTCGGCGCCGGACCGGTGCCGTTCGGGAGGGGCATCGGGCACGGGGTGCGGCCCCCGGGCGAGCACCCTCAATGCGCGGGCCGCCACGGTGACAGCGTGGCGGCTCTTTTCATGCCGCCGGGGCGAAACATCACTGCCGCCGGGGCGGTCTATGCACGAAACTGCGGAGGAGGAGCCCCATGACTCACCGCGCCACGTGTGTTGCGACGCTGATGCTGCTGGCGGCCTGCTCGGCGCTGTCGGCCGCCCCTCACAGTCGCCATCTGGCCGCGCTAGTGGTGCGCTACGGCGATGAGGTCTACGACCGCCGGGAGCAGCAGACTCGGTACGACGAGGCCACGCACCTGGTGCGGGATGCCGCAGGGCGGCTGAACCTGGTCGAGACCAGCCTCAACTACGCGGCGGCGCTGCTGGCCACGGGGGAGAATCCTGAGCGGGCTCGCAGGGTGATCGAGGCAGTGCTTCAGCGCCAGGTCATTGACGAGTCCTCGCCGCGCCTGGGGCTCTTCCCGTGGTATGCCGAGGAGGGCGCCGAGGCCGACGCGGACGCCACGATGTACATCGCGCCCACGCTGGCGCACCTGGCGATGACTTACGAGGGCGATGCAACGGTGCGCCGGCTGCTGGCCGAGCGCGCCGAGCTTGCGCTGCAGGGGCTCCTTGGGGCTGAGGGGCGGCCGGAGGAGGGCTTTGGGCTGGCGATGTGGGCGGGGGCGGTGGCCAGTCTGGGCGCGGCGGCCAATGACGGTGAGGCTCGCGCGGCCGCCGCCGAGGCCGTCCGGCGAGGCCTGGCCCTGGTTCGCTCTGAGGGCCCCGGCGGGGTCCACAGCCCCACCTATGACGCTCTGCGTCTCGGGGGGCTGCGATGGGCGTGGCAGTTCGCGGCTGATGAGCAGGTACGGACTGAGTGCGAGCTGGCGCTGCGCCTGTGGTACCTGGACATGCTCCAGCGCTACGAGCCCACCTCCGCGATCCTGGCGGGGGCCATCGGCCGATCCTACGCCGCGGACTATTTGGGGGACAGTGGCGTAGCACGCTACCTTCTGGCCTGCGACCTGCCGTCGGCCATGGCGGCCACGGGGTCGGCCGGACCGCTGGCGATGTACTTCGCGCTGTGCGACTACGCGCTCCCCGAGGACCTGGTGGCGATGGGGGAGAGCAGCGCGGTCGTGCAGATGCGCACCCGCGTGCCGTCGGGGGAGGAGGACGTCCTCGAGGAGGCCGGAACCTGCACCTGGGTGGCGCCGGGCATGAGCCTGGGGACCATGAGCGGGGTGGCTGAGGCCTCGAGCATCCCCATCCTCGCCACCTGTGACCTGCCGCTGCGGCCCACGAGCTACTTCTACGTTCTCGGCGCCCCGGCCACAGTCCAAAGCGTGCAGACGGGGCCGCTGGCGCTGTGCAGCTTCAACTTCGACGCCGTCGGGGTGGGCCGCCGGACACAGGTCGGCGTCCGGGGCATCCTCGGCCGCCGCGATCAGATCGAGCGGGCCGTCGTCGGACGGCACGAGTGGATCGGCGAGCCGGAGGCGGTGGGTCAGAACTCTGTGGTCGCAGTCCGCAGGGGCAGCTCCTACGTGGGGGTGAAGATCCTTGAGGTCGCCATGGGCGCTGAGATGCGCTCGGGGGTCAAGCCCGCCTCCCTGGAGTGGCTGCGTGAGGGGAACATGGATTCGCTGATGCTTCAGGTCTACGGACGGGAGGCGCAGTACCACCCGCCCAAGCCGCTTTACGACGTGCGCGTCGGCCTGCTGGTGGAGGTGGCAGCGGTGTCAGAGCACGAGTCCCTGGAGGCCTTCGCGGAGCACGTGGGCCAGTGGAAGGTCAGGCAACGCATCGAGAAGCAGCGCGTGCGCGTGGAGCGAGAGCAGAGGCGGCAGATCCCGGGACGCCACGAGCTGAAGACGCTGAAGGAGATGCGCTTTCTGGATCTGCTGTATCACTCCATGATGCTGGCAGATGAGAGCCTGCCGCTGGGTCTGACCGAGGAGCTGGTGCGAAACGTGCTCATCTCGCGAACCGTTCCCGCTGAGCTGCCCGAGGACTACCTGTGGGTATCGCCGGAGCTGACCCTGACGGCTGGCGGCGAGCTTTCCGAGGCCGAGCAGACACCTGCCGCGCAGTAGCGGCGGCAGTCATCGGAAGTGAAAGGGCACGCCCCGCGCTCCGGGGCGTGCCTGTCACCTTCTCTGACCTGGCGACTACTCAATAACTGGGGGATCCGGTGGGTACAACTGACCGTCGCCATCCGTCGGGGGTGGGGAGGGGGGCGTGGTGCCGTCGTCGCCACCGTCACCGCCGTTGGAGGGCGGGGGCGTACCTCCATCCTCCCCGTCGCCGCCGATGTAGGGCGGGTTGCCGTCCCCGGCGGCGCAGGCGGCCAGGATGATGCTCGTCACCATCATGAGAGCGACCAGCAGGTAGATGGCCTTCACAGCGTCTCTCCCCTCGTGCCGGCTTCGGTGCACATGCTAACGCTTCGCCGCCGGCCTCAGGAATCCTTCCTGCCCCTATGGTATCAGCCCTCGCCCGCTCTGTCCAGCCCCTTGGCAGACGGGTGGCGAAAGCGACTGCGCGCTGCGCAGACGGATGAGGACCAGATGCCGCCAAGCCGGATGCGGGGCGATCCATCAGGCGTTGCTGCCCGGGCGTTCGGCTTCGCGGCATGGGGCCCTGCGAGTTTGGCCGCGGTCACTGGCCTGTGGGCGGCGAGGGATCCCGCGGCTGCGCATCGCCCGCAGTTCCGGTGGTCGAGATGCGTGGTGCTTGGCCCTGCCAGAGATAGACGATGAGCAGCAGCACCGCCAGCGCGAAATCGAGGCCGGTTATGTGTGTCAACAGATGATGCATTGCGGTCTCTTCTCCTCTCGTCGAACATTAGTTCGCAGTATACACGAGCGGCCACCCGGAGTCAAGTCCGGGGAGAATATTCGTTCGAACAGCTTCGCAAGGCCTCGCAGGCTGCGGGTGGGGAGCGTGCACGGCAGTGCTGGCCAGCATCCGGATTCGTGTCCACGGGGAGGCAGATCAGGCTGCCGGAATGCAGGTGGCAGTACCGTCGGTCTCCAGCCACAAGCCGGGAGGGCAGGCGCCATGTCGTGTGTTGTCCGGAGGGCCGTCCTGCGGCGCCAGCGTCGTTTGCTGGAGCCGAAGCCGGCCCGCCGCTCGCCGTTCGGAGCACAGAACCGCGACGCTTCGCCGGTGGCCCGCGGGCCGATTTCGTGCGCTGCTTTGGAGCACCCTCAGGCGGCCCCCTCCACCGGCGCCGGCGGCGTCAACACGGAAGACAAGTACGTGGATCTGAACCCCGCCGCGATCCTCCGTGTGGCCTTGACGACACTCCTATAATAGTGTAACCTATGGCTACTCTCATAAGAGTGTCCCGCTGGAACGGTGATGTCAACCGAGGGAGGAAGCACGGGTACCATGATCGCACCGCACGGTGGAGAGCTTATCGATAGGGTACTGGTGGGTGAGCGTCTGGAGGATGCGCGCGCCAGGGCGGCGGAGTTGCCGACGCTGGTGGTGCCGGAGGAGGCCATCAGTGATGTCCGCAACCTGGCGCGCGGGGTCTTCAGCCCTCTGGAGGGCTTCGTGACACGGGAGCAGTTTCTTGGGATCGTCAACAACGAGCGTCTGCCCGACGGCACCATCTTCCCCATCCCTATCTTTCTTACGGTTGATGATCGCGATGAGGTGCCTGAGGGCGGGGAGGTCGTGCTGGCGAGCCAGACTGCCCCGGAGACGCCCGTTGCCACCATGACGGTGCAAGAGATCTTCGAGTGGGATAAGGCCGAGGCCGCCGCGTCGGTGTTCGGGACCGACGATAAGGCACACCCCGGCGTGGCGGGCTATCACGCTCGCGGCGATTGCGTGGTCGGCGGGCCGGTGGAGCTGCTGAACAACGGACGGGGGCCGTTCGCCGCCGTCAACCTCTTCCCGGCCGAGACACGCGAGCTGTTCGCCGACCGCGGCTGGCGGACCGTCTGCGCCTTCCAGACCCGGAACGTGCCGCACGTGGGGCATGAGGACCTGCAGAAGACCGTGCTGGGGCTGGTTGACGGCCTGATGATCCAGCCCGTGATCGGGAAGAAGAAGGCTGGCGACTATCAGGACGAGGTCATCATCGCGGCCTACGAGGCCCTGATCGCGAGCTACTTCCACCCCGACCGCGTCCTGCTCAACATCCTCCCCACTGAGATGCGTTACGCCGGCCCCAGGGAGGCCATCCTCCACGGGATCATGCGCAAGAACTACGGCTGCACCCACATCATCATCGGCCGCGACCACGCCGGGGTGGGCGACTACTACGGCGAGGAGGAGGCCATCGAGAAGTTCGAGGCCATGGCCGATGAGCTGGAGATCCGACCGGTCACCATCCGGGGGGACTTCTGGTACTGCTGCACCTGCGGGAGGGTGGCCTCCAACCGCACCTGCCCCCATGAGGGCGATATGTGCCTGTCGTTCAGCGGCACCGAGATCAGGGCCATGATCAGGGAGGGCACACCGCCGCGGCCGGAGATCATGCGCAGGGAGGTCTTCGACGTCATCCAGCAGTTCGACCAGCCGTTCGTGTCGTAGCCGAATCCAGGCGGACGAGGAGAGTATCATGGAGAGCGGAGTCGTCATCTGGTTCACGGGCATCCCGGCCTCGGGCAAGTCCACCCTGGCCACGGCCGTGCAGGAGCGGCTGGAGGCCATGGGGCTGCCTGTCGAGAATCTCGACGCGGACGAGGTGCGGGCGAATCTCAGCCCCAACCTGGGCTATACGGAGGAGGCCCGCGACGAGAACACCAAGCGCCTGGCGTGGTTCGCCCAGAAGCTGTCTGGCTACGGAGCGAACGTCATGATCGCGGCGGTGGCTCCCAAGCGGCGCTACCGGGCGCGCGGCCGCGAGTGGTGCGAGAGGTTCGTGGAGGTCTACGTGGAGTGCCCGCTGGAGGTTTGCCAGCAGCGTGACCCGAAGGGCCTCTACGCGCGCGCGGCCCGCGGCGAGGTTGACGATATCGCCGGCATGCACCAGCCCTACGAGGCGCCGGCGGCCCCGGAGGTGCACGTGAAGACCTCCGAGTCCAGCATCGAGGAGTGCACCGACGTCGTGATGGACGCCCTACAGGAGTTGGGCTATCTGCCACTGGAGCCGGCAATGAGGCAGGCGAGCGAGTAAGATGCTTCGATGGTTCAGGCGCGGATCACAGCGGAAGCTGGTCATCATCGGCCTCGATGGTGTCCCGCACTCGCTGCTTACCGGCCTGATGGAGGCCGGCCAGATGCCCACGCTGGCCGAGATTGCGCGGTCGGGCGACCTCCGACGCGCTCGCTCCACGCAGCCGACGGTCTCCTGCACCGCGTGGACGTCCTTCGTCACCGGAGTGAATCCCGGCGCCCACGGCGTCTTCGGCTTCGTGGATCGCCGCCCGGGATCCTACGAGCAGTACATCACCGGCACGCAACATGTGAAGTCGCCGCAACTGTGGAAGATTCTCGGCGAGCGCGACCACCGCGTCATCATCATGAATGTGCCCGTCAGCAGCCCGCCACAGGAGGTCAACGGGCTGCTGGTCGGCGGGTTCCTGGCGCCGAAGCTGGAGGGGGCCACGCACCCGCCCGAGCTCGCTCAGCGCCTCGAGCGGCTCGGCTACCGCATCGATATCGACCCCTGGCAGGCCCGGCAGTCCCTGGACCTGCTGCTGGAGGACCTCGACGCCACCCTCGCCGGGCGGGTCGCCGGGGCCACGGAGCTGCTCTCGCGTGAGCGGTGGTCCCTGGCGATGGTGCACATCATGGGGACCGATCGCATCAACCATTTCCTGTGGGGCAAGTGGGATGACGACGACCCCGAGTACGCCCCGCGCTTCGTGGAGTACTACTCGAAGGTCGATGCGGCGGTGGCGCAGATCGCGGAGGCCGCGGGCAATGACGCGGAGCTGCTGCTGCTGAGCGACCACGGCTTCACGCGGACCGTTCACGAGATCAACCTCGACGTGTGGCTGCGGGAGCAGGGCCACCTGAACATGCCGGTGTCGGAGGAGGCGGGCATCGCTGACGTGGACGAGCGCACGCGGGTGTTCTCGATGACGCCGGGGCGCATCTACGTCAACCTTCGCGGCCGTGAGCCGGCGGGGAGCGTCGAGCCCGGCGAGGAGTACGACGCCCTGCGGGCGCAGGTCGCGGCGGAGCTGATGGAGCTGGCCGACCCGGACTCGGGCGAGCCCGTGCTGCAGAGCGTACAGCCGCGGGAGGAGCTGTTCTCGGGTGCGGCGCTGGAGCAGGCCCCGGACCTGCTGGCGATCCCCCGCGATGGCTACGATCTCAAGAGCGCGCTGGGCGGCGACGAGCTGTTCACCTCCAGCCCCATCACCGGGATGCACACCTTCGACGACGCATTCTGGCTGATCCGCGGCAGGGGGTTCGCCGACGGCACGCCGTGCGTCGAGGATGGCGCACCCACGGCGCTTTCGCTGCTGGAGGAGGAGATTCCCGAGCACATCGAGGGCCGACCGATGGCATGAGTGCCCCCGCAGCGCAGCCGGTACGCATAAGCTCCTCCGCTCGTCCCTCACACGTCGAGGAGTATCTCGTCTGTGTCGCTCCGACTACTACCACCACGCCCGGCTTGACGTGGGTCACAGGTAGTGTTACTATTCGCGAAAACGTGTGACGGAGACCGCAGATGCCAACGGAACGCTTCGGCGTCTCGATGCCGGGCGAGCTCCTCGAGCAGCTCGACCGCGCCATCGAAGAAGCGGGATACGCCAACCGGTCCGAGGCCGTCAGGGACATGGCCCGGGACTACCTGGTCCGCCGGCGCTGGAAGGCGCCCGAGGGCGAGGTCGTGGGCAGCATCACACTCGTCTACGACCACCATGTGCATGGCGTCGAGGAGAGCCTCACGGCGATGCAGCACGACGCCGATGCGGCGGTGATCTGCAACACCCACGTGCACCTTGACCACCACAACTGCATCGAGGTCGTTGTGGTGCGCGGCCAGGCCGACGCCATCCGCCGGCTGGCCGATCGCATGATCAGCATTCGCGGCGTCAACCACGGCGAGCTGACCTGCACCGCGGCTCAGCCGTGACGCCCTCCGGGCGGCGTTCCTTGTTTTTTGCCTGGTGGTAGCACGATAGTGAGAATCGTGACACTCTGGGGGTCTTCACATGTCACTCAGAAGACTGGCACGCCGGGGGTTCACACTCATTGAGCTACTTGTGGTGATCGCGATCATCGCCATCCTGGCGGCGATCCTGTTCCCGGTCTTCTCACGAGCCCGCGAGAAGGCGCGGGCTATCACCTGTCTGAGCAACATGAAGCAGCAGGGGTTGGCCTTTGAGATGTACGTCAGCGACTACGATGAGGTCTATCCGCCCACCTATAAGTGGAAGTCGCGGCTGGACCCGTACATGCGCAACCGCGAGCTGTTCAAGTGCCCCAGCCGCCCGCATCTTGTCTGGTACTACGGCCACGGCTACAACGGCGGGCTGATGCCCTCGGAGGTCGCCTATGGGGCGCCCGCCGCCGGCTTCTCGGCGATGCCCCGCGCCGCCATCGCCAGCCCCAGCCACAAGATCCTCAGCGTCGAGTGGGACCGCTGCGTCTCCGGGCCGCCGAACGGGGACCAGGCCGTGCACCGGGGAGGATCGCTGCACGCCTGGGCGGTCTGCCGCATCCACAATGACGGCTCCAACGTGCTCTTCGGGGACGGGCACGCCAAGTGGCTCAAGCCCGAGCAGTATCACTCCACCACGGAGCGCGAGGAGGACGGCACGGTGATTCCCGCCGACGCCACGGCCGTCCCCGAGGGCGTGTGGCGCACATACTGGGACACGAGGTATGAGGTGAATTGACCACGAGCGAGAGAGAGCAGGGCCCCAGCGTCGCGGAGGAGTTCGCGCGGGCGCGCGAGCTGAGCCTGGGCGGACTGTTCATCGCTCTGGGGGTGATCATTCCCATGGCGGTGCATGCGGTGGGGGGCGGTCGAATCGGCCCGGTGCTGCTGCCCATGTACCTGCCGGTGCTGGTGTGCGCGATGCTCGTCTCCCCCGCCATCGCGGCCGGCGTGGGGCTGCTCACGCCGCTGCTGTCCTCGGGGCTGACGGGCATGCCGCCGGTGCTGCCCACGCTCCCGGTGATGGTCGTGGAGCTGGTGACGATGTCGGTCATCGCCAGCCTGCTATACCGCCGTCTGCAGCTGCACGTTCTTGCGGCGACGATCCTGGCGCTGCTGGGCGGGCGGGTGGTGCTGGGCCTGACCGTCGCGCTGGCGGTGAACCTGCTTCCAGCGGGCCTGCTGGCGTCGATCCCGGAGGCGATGCGCCAGCCGCTGCCCTATGTGCTGGCGGCCACGGCCACGGCGGTGCCGGGCCTGATCCTGCAGCTCGTGGCAGTGCCCGCTCTGGTCATCGCCGTGGAGCGCCGCTCGCTGGCGCGAGTGGGAGAGACCGGGGACTGAGGCGATGCTGGCACGGGACCTGCTGGACGCCTGGTCGCATCTGGACTCGCCGCTGCACCGCCTGGACGCGCGGGTGAAGCTCGTGTGCGCGCTGGGGCTGGTGGCCGCCGTCCTGGCCGTGCCGCTGCGGGCCACGTGGCTGCTGCGTGCCTATGGTGGAATGCTGGTGATGCTGTGCGCGATGTCGCGGCTGCCATGGGGCTGGCTCGGCAAGCGCCTCCTGGTGCTGATGCCCTTCCTGGTGCTGGGCGCAGTCGCGGTCATGCTTGTGCCGCCGGCGGAGGCCACCGATGCGCGACGGCTCGGGGGGCTGGTGCTGTCGCGCCAAGCACTGGCGGTCTGGACCTCCGCCGGCGGCAAGTGCCTTCTGGCACTGCTCGCCGCGACCCTCCTGACGGGCACAACGAACGCCGCTGACCTGATCCGCGCCGGCCAGGCCGTGCGCCTTCCTCGCACGCTCACGGCCCTGGCCGGGCTGGCTCTCACGTCCCTGGGTGTCCTGAGTGACGAAGTCGCACGGATGCTGACCGCCAGGCGCTGCCGCGGCCGGGTGCGCGGGACCTGGCGGCGGCTCGCGACCATGGTCAGCGTGCTTCGCACCGCAATGGCTCGAGCCGCCGAGCGCTCCGAACGCGTGGCGCTGGCCATGGTCGCTCGCGGCTACCGCGGGGAGATCCCTCAGCTCACGCGCAGCCCGGTGCCAGCCGCCCACCTTTTCGCCGGCGCGGGGTTCATGGCGCTCATCGCAGCGGTGCTGGGGGCGGGCCTCATCCGATGAGCCTCGTCGAGATCGAGGATCTGCACTTCACCTACCCCGATGGCACCCAGGCCCTGCGAGGGGTCTCCCTGGCGCTGCCGGAGGGCGCCTCCCTGGGCCTTATCGGCCCCAACGGCGCCGGGAAGTCCACGCTCCTGCTGCACCTCAACGGCATCCTGCACGGCTCGGGCGCGGTAAGCGTGCGCGGCCGGCCGGTGGAGCAGTGGCCCGCCGCTGACCTGCGCGCGGCGGTTGGGCTCGTGTTCGAGGACCCCACCGACCAGCTCTTCATGCCGACCGTGCTCGACGACGTCTGCTTCGGGCCGCTGAACATGGGGCTGGCGCCGGAGCAGGCGCGGGAGCGGGCCGAGGAGGTGCTGCGCGCCGTCGGTGCCTGGGCGCTGGCCGACCGCGCGCCGCATCATCTCTCCGCCGGCCAGAGGCGGCGTGTGGCGCTGGCGGCGGTCCTGGCGATGCAGCCCGAGCTGCTGGTGATCGACGAGCCGGTGATGGCGCTCGACCCCGAGGGTCGCGAGGAGATCATTGCCCTGCTGGCGGGGATCCCTCAGGCCAAGCTGATCGCCAGCCACGACCTCGCGATGGTGCTGGAGCTCTGCCAGGAGGTGGCGATCCTCGACGAGGGCCGTATCCACGCCAGCGGTCCCGCCCGCGAGATCCTCTCCGACCAGGCCCTCCTGCACGCACATGGCCTGCGGGTTCCCCCAAGCCTGAAGCGGCGTGTCCCCTGAGGCCGGCGCGGTGACGGCGAAGGGAATCGCCCACCGCGGGCGAAGATGCCCCCGACTGATGCCTCTTCACCGTCTGTGTGCGCTGGCACACTGAGTGGTGCTGTCCGAAAGGAGTTCTCCATGGACCTCGGGCGCGACGAGCTGCGCGAGATGCTGCGGCTGATGATCACCATCCGCCGCTTCGAGTTGAAGGCCCAGGAGCTGTTCGAGGAGGGCCTGGCGCGCGGGCAGTTCCTGGGCGCGCTGCACTCCTACGAGGACCTGCGCGACGACGACTACGTCCTCAGCACCCACCGGGGCCACGGCCACGCCATCGCCAAGGGCGCACAGGTGCGGCGGATGATGGCGGAGCTGCTGGGGAAGGAGACCGGCATCAGCCGCGGTCGCGGCGGGTCCATGCACATGTTCGCGCCGGAGATCGGCCTGATGGGCGGGAATGGCATCGTGGGCGGCGGGACGCCGCTGGCGCTGGGGCCGGCTTTCGCTGCTCAGTACCGCGGCACCGACCAGGTCACCGTCTGCTTCCTCGGCGAGGGCGCGGCGGCACAGGGCGTCTTCCACGAGTCGCTGAACCTTGCATCACTGTGGGAGCTGCCCGTTGTCTACGTGTGCGAGAACAACCTCTGGGCGGCGACCACACCGATCTCCGACGCCTGGCCGGTGACCGACCTGGCGCCGCGGGCGGAGGCGTTCGGAATGCCGGGGCTGACCGTGGACGGCAACGACGTGATCGCGGTCCACGAGGCGGCCGGGGAGGCCGTGCGGCGGGCACGCGAGGGCGGTGGGCCGACGCTCATGGAGGCCAAGACCTACCGGCACCGCCCGCACTGCATGGTCATCCCCGAGCACCGCGACGAGCAGGAGCGGCAGGAGTGGAAGGCCCGAGATCCCATCCCCCGGTTCGAGAGCCGGCTGCTGGAGCAGGGGGTCCTGAGCGACATCGAGCTTGCCGACATGCGCGCCGAGATCGACGCTGAGCTGGAGGAGGCCGCCGACTTCGCTCGGGAGAGCGACCTGCCGGGGCCGCAGACCATCCACGAGCACCTCTGGGCGTAGTCGCGCAGAGCGGCCGAGACAGCATGGGGGGCGAGGAGCGCCATCATGCGAAACGTGACCTTTGCTCGGGCGCTGAATGAGGCCATCGCCGAGGAGATGGAGCGCGACGGGTCCGTCTTCGTCATCGGCGAGGACGTCGCCGACTGTGGAGGCGTCTTCGGCGTGACCGCCGGGATGCTGTCGCGCTTCGGGCCCAAGCGTGTGCGGCAGACGCCCATCTCGGAGGCGGCCTTCACGGGCCTGGCCGTCGGCGCGGCCATGGCCGGTTTGAGGCCGGTGGCGGAGATCATGTACGTGGACTTCACCACCACCTGCATGGACCAGATCCTCAACCAGGCCGCGAAGCTGCGCTACATGTCCTGCGGGCAGGTGACCGTGCCGCTGGTCATCCGCACCCAGCAGGGCGGCGGAACCTGCGAGGCGGCCCAGCACTCGCAGAACTTCGAGGCGATTCTCGCGCACGTGCCCGGGCTGAAAGTCGTCATCCCCGCGACGCCCCGCGACGCCAAGGGCCTGCTGAAGTCGGCCATCCGGGACGACAACCCCGTGATGTTTCTGGAGCACAAGCTCCTGTATGAGGAGAAGGGCGACATGCCGCGGGAGGAGTACCTCATCCCGCTGGGCGAGGCCGACGTCAAGCGTGAGGGCGAGGATCTGACGGTGGTCGCCACGTCGCTGATGGTGCACCGGGCCCTGCAGGCTGCGGAGACCGTGGCGGACGAGATCGGCGTGGAGGTCATCGATCCACGCACGCTCGTGCCGCTGGACCTCGAGGCCATTGCCGCGTCCGTGCACAAGACCGGCAGGCTGCTGGTGGTGCAGGAGGCCTGGGCCAGCGGCGGCTTCGGCAGCGAGATCGTGCGGCGGGTCGTGGACCAGTGCTTCGAGGCTCTCAAGGCGCCGCCGAGAGTGCACGGCTCGGCGGACGTCCCCATGCCCTTCAGCCCTCCGCTGGAGCAGGCGGTGTTGCCGAGCGCTGAGATGATCGCGCATGCGATGAGGACCGCGGCGGCCTGACGGTGGAGTAAAGGGAGACGAGCACGGTGGCCTACCCGGGCGTGGTGGATGACCTGCGCACCTGCGCGAAGCTGGGGGTGCCCTCCCGTGTGCCGGTGCTCGCGCTCGGCGAGGAGTTCGACGTCGAGATCTGCGGCGCGGACTACCGCGAGTACATCCACAGCCCCCGGCTGATGATCGACTGCCAGGTCCAGGCCGTGGAGCGCTTCGACTACGACTGGATCCTGCTGCACCCCGACGACTACATTGAGCTGGAGCCGCTGGGCATCGAGACCATCGTGAGGGAGCGGATGCCGCCGGCAGCCGTCAGCAATCCGCCCGCGAGCCGCCAGACGCTCAAGGTCCTGGAGCTTCCGGACCCCCATCGCGACGGCCGCATGCCGACGCACCTGCAGGCGCTGGCAGGCATCAAGGACGCCTTCGGGGATGAGCTGTGTGTGGCGGGGCGCGTTGCGGCGCCCTTCAGCACGGTGGCGCTGCTGTATGGCATCCGCGAGGGTCTCATCCTGGTGCTCGACGACCCGGAGCTGTTCCACGACACGGCGGAGCTGTGCGCCGAGCTGATGATCATGTGGGGGCGCGCGCAGCTCGACGCCGGCGCCGACATCATCTGGCTGGGGGACTGCGTGGCCGCCTCGGGCTTCATCTCGCCGCAGCAGTACGCCGACTTCGCCCTGGAGCCGGCCCGCCGGGTCAGTAATGCCCTCCGCGAGCATGGCGGCCTCGTCATCTACCACGCCGGCGAGGTCTCACTGCCGCACCTGCGCCTGCAGGCCCCGCACTTCGAGATCATCAACCTCGGCGAGGGCTGCGACATGGGGGAGATGAAGGCCGCCCTCGGCGACACTGTCTGCCTGTCGGGCAACGCCGACCCTATCGCGCTGATGAACTGCGAGAGTCTGGCGGAGGTCGAGGCCGAGACGCGGCGCATCGTGGAGGCCGGCAAGCCCGGCGGCGGCTACGTCTTCAACACCGGTGAGGGCATCCCGCGGCAGGTCCGGCCGGCGGTCGTCGAGACGATGATCCAGACCGCGAAGCGCTGCGGGGGCTACTGAGAGGGCTACAGCACAATCCACACGGGGCTGGCCCAGGCCATCTGGCCGTCGGACTGCAGCACGCGCAGGTAGTAGAAGACGAATTCGGGCTCGCCCTCCTCGCAGTGAGTCAGCGCGAGCGGCTCCAGAGGCTCGTCATCCTCCCACTCCAGCGAGAACTGCGGATCGTCCAGGCGCTGGGTGTGCACCACCTCGTTATTGCGCACCACCTGCACCTGCGAGAGCTTCGTCTCGCCGACGATGAAGGCCTCGATGCTGCGCGCGTTGGAGAGCTCGGGCCGCTCGGCCAGCTCGATCTCGTCGCCCATGAAGGCGCCCGCGACGCGGAAGAGCACGATCATCCTCGCTCCGGTGGTGGCGTAGGTGTGGCGGTCATACATGGCCTGGAAGATGGCCTCGCGCGTAAGCTCCGGGGCCCAGACGCCCATGAGGCCGTCGCGGTAGCGGAAGGGCTCGGCGCCGGAGGCGATGGGGTCGCCGGGGTGCCCGAGGTGATCGTCACCGCCGCCGACGAAGCCGAGCCGCCGGCCCATCGCCAGCCCCCGCTGCACGAAGCCCTCCGGCACCTCTCCCGAGTCCATGGGCACGTCTGCGGCGCCCCTGGCCGGCAGTCCCGTGGGCCGCATGGGGAAGGGATTCCCATCATGCACGGAGCACTCGGAGCTGCCCCATACGGAGTAGATCTCCACCAGGCGCTCCCTCTCCGGGTCATGGTCGGACCAGTCGCAGAAGTTGCCGACGCTGGCTGAGTGGTGCGGGATGACGATGGCGCGGTGCTTCTGGAGGGCCTCGAACAGCTCCGGGGGCGTGGGGTAGTGCTCGTCGCCGGAGCGGTACATGGGCAGGTAGTCGGCGTCGTAGTAGACGTTACGATCGCCCGCCCCGTTGCGCCGCCACTTGGCCCACTCGTAGCCCAGCAGCGTCACGAAGCGGCCGGGCTCGTTGCTCTGTGCGGTGACCTGCTGTATCTCCCGCCACTGCTCTTCGCCGGTCTCGAAGTCGTGGTCGTGATCGCCCACGGCGCCGAAGTCCAGCCGATTGTCGTCCCGCATGCACGCGTAGTAGTCCCGCACCGAACCCGTCCCGTCCGAGCAGTGAGTGTGGCCATGGATCACGCCGAAGTAGAGCTGGGCCTGGTCGTGCTTGGTCACCAGGATGGGGTTGGAGACGTACTTGATCTCGCTGAGCCTGTCGGTGGCGATGATGCGCACGAGTCCGCGGCCAAAGGCCCTGAAGCCCTCCACGGTGATCACGCCGCCGCCGGGTCCGGCGAACTGCGTCTCGTCGGGCCCGGTCACGTTCTCCTCGGTGATCTCAAGGTCCAGCTCACCCTGATAGAGCGAGGCCACGTTCCCGTATACGTCCTCGGCCTTGATGGCGATCGAGAACTTGCTGCCCGCCGGAACGGTCGCCGGCGCGATCAGGCGCAGCCGGTCCATGGGCCCGCCGGTCACGTCCACCGTGGGCGCTCCCTCCGCGCGGCGGAACTCCGGCTCCTGGCCCTCCGCCGGCGGCTCGGCGACGAACACGTCGAAGGGCTTGCCGGGCTGCGAGAAGGTCTGGGGCGTGGCGCCCTCGCCGCCGCCGGAGGTGTCGCCGAGCACCACGGTGATCTCATCCTCGACCTCAAGCGCCGCCCCCTCCACAGTCATGTCCACCACCACCGAGGGCTCCTCACTGAAGGGCGGCACGCGCACGGACAGCTCGGCGTCGCCCGAGCAGCTCGCGGTCACGTACTCCCTGGCCCCGGGATCGTGGGCCTGCGGGCGGACCCAGTCGCTCTTGTTGTCGCGCCCGCCGGCGATGCGCAGCCGCACGAGCCCACCCTCGGGTACCTGCAGTCCGGCGAAGGCAATCCGCCAGGTATCGCGGACTCCCGCCATGGCCGTGGGCGGATCCACGGTGGCGGTGGTGAGGCGCGGCGCATCATCCGTCATGGTATCTCAGCTTCCCTACTGGGATTGCGGTTTGGGGCGTGTTTCGGTGGCGGGCGGCGGTGACCTCCACCCTCAGACGTCCAGGGCGGCCTGCGGGCCGCCGGCGCCTCGCCGCGGAGGCGCTCAGCCAGGCGGGTGTAGCGCCGCTGTTCCTCGGTGTTGGTGGCGGCGCGGTAGACGCCGGCGCTGTTGCCCACGATCACGGCCATGTCCTCGGCGCGCGTGAGGGCGGTGTACAGCAGATTCCGGCGCAGCATGATGTAGTGCGTGGAGTGCATGACGATGACCACGCAGGAGTACTCGCTGCCCTGCGACTTGTGGATCGTCATGGCGTAGGCGAGCTGGAGCTGGTCGATGTCGGACCGGTCGTAGGTGACCTCTTGGTCCTCAAAGGCCACCGTGACGCCGCGGTCGCGGGCGCTGATGCGCTGCACGCGCCCGATCTCTCCGTTGTAGACCGCCTTGTCGTAGTTGTTGACCACCTGCAGCACGCGGTCGCCCTCGCGGAGCGTCTGGTCGCCGTACCGGACCTCGGCCTTCTGGGGGGAGGGGGCGTTGAGGGCCTCCTGCAGGCGTCTATTCAGCTCTGCGACGCCCAGCGGGCCGCGGTGCATCGGCGTGATCACCTGCACCTGCTGGCGGTCAAAGCCCAGCCGGGGCAGCTCCTGCGTAACCGCCCGGATGACCAGGTCGGCCCCCCGCCGGGGATCGCGGACGTGGACGAAAAGGCAGTCCTCCCCATCGCGGCGCTTCCAGGGCACCAGGATCGGCTCCTGGTCGCGGATCAGCCGATGGGCGTTGGTGACGATCAGCGACTGCTGGGCCTGCCGGAAGATCTCCGTGAGCCGGAAGACCGGGATCGCGTCGGAGGCGACGAGGTCGCGGAAGA
>JBNGDZ010000034.1:1524-17721 GCA_049975765.1 Armatimonadota bacterium | reverse complement strand
GGTGGCAGTCGCCTTGGCCCCCACGGTCTGGCGCAGTTCGGCGAGGATGTAGGTGGCGTGGGCGGCGGCGCTGCGGGCGGGGGTCTCGGCGGTGGCTTGACCGGGACCGGGACGCGGGGGACCGTTGGAGGAACGACCGGTCGTGGGACCACCGGGGGCGGCACGATCACCCTCCCTGGCGAGATGGAGCCGCCGGTGGCGATCATGAGCCACAACGCGCTGCTGGTGCGCGGCACCCGCGAGGAGATCGACCAGTTCCGCGAGATGCTGGACCTGCTGGACATGCCGCAGAAGCAGGTCGAGATCTCCACGAAGTGGATCGACGTGTCCACCACGGCCTCCAAGGCGCTCGGTATCGACTGGGCCGTTACGAATGGCGCGCTGGAGATCTTCAATCTGGGCTTCGCCCCCGGCGAGGCGGCGAATAACGGCATCCGTTACGGGCGGGGGCGATGGTGGGCGGAGTTGGCGGTGCTGCAGAACAACAGTCAGGCCACCGTCATCAACGAGCCGCGCGTCACCTGCATGAACGGCATGCCGGGAATGATCGCGTTTGAGACGGAGATCCCGTACTTCGCCGCGACTATCAGCTATAACCAGTTCGGTCAGCGGACGGTGGACTTCACGTCGGAGTTCGTGGATGTCGCGAACGAGTTGTGGGTCGTGCCGCAGATCAACCCTGACGACAGTATCAAGATGCAGCTCTCGCCGCAGCTTCAGGACCAGGTCGGCACCGTGGAGGGGCCGAACGGTGAGCGGATCCCCATTGTCACGACGCAGTACGTGGAGACCATGGTGCGCGTGAAGGACGGGGAGACCATCGTGCTGGGCGGCGTCATCCGCAAGGACGAGAGCATCAACCTGCGGAGCACCCCTCTGCTGTCGGAGATACCGATCATTGGGAAGCTGTTCCAGTCCCGGCGGACGGAGGTCAACGACACGGAGTTGCTGATCTTTGTGACACCGAAGATCGTGCGGGATCAGGCGACGACGTAGGCTCTGACGGGCGCTCCGGCACCACATACTCGGACGCATACCTGACAACGGCACAGATGATGTGCCGTTTGTCAGTAAGGGGCATGCGCTGTGCGGTCCATCGAACTGACAACAGCCGGCGAGTCACACGGGCCTCAGGTCACGGCCATCCTGACGGGCATCCCTGCGGGCCTGGGAGTCACCGCTGAGGAGATCGACCGCGACCTGGCGCGGCGGCAAGTGGGCTACGGGCGTGGCGGGCGGATGACGATAGAGCGCGATCGAGTGCGCATCGTGGGCGGGGTCCGGCATGGGCGGACGCTCGGCTCACCGATCTGCCTGGTGGTCGCGAATCGGGACTGGGAGAACTGGCGGTCGGAGATGGGGGCAGGGCCGGCGCCGGATGGCTGGCGAAGCGAGCGGGGGGTGACGGTGCCGCGTCCCGGCCACGCGGACCTGGCGGGTGGAGCGAAGTTCGGGCATGCGGACATGCGCAACGTCTTGGAGCGCGCGAGTGCGCGCGAGACCGTTGGTCGCGTGGCCGCCGGCTCCATCTGTCGCAAGCTGCTCTGGGAGCTGGGCGCGCGCGTGCGCTCCAGGACAGTTGCCATTGGCGACGTCCGGGACGACAAGTTCGATGGGTCGGAGGAGGCCTGGGGGTCGGTCGAGGAGTCGGATGTTCGGTGCGCCGATCCAGAGGTCGCTGCCCGGATGCGGGCTGAGATTGACCTGGCGAAGGAGCGTGGGGACAGCCTGGGCGGGACGGTGGAGGTGGTTGCCGACGGCGTGGCGCCCGGCCTGGGTTCGCACGTGCAATGGCAATGGCGCCTGGACTCGCGCATCGGAGCCGCGGTGCTCAGTATCCCCGGCATCAAGGCCGTGGAGATCGGTGCGGGCTGGTCGGCGGCGGAGTTGCCCGGCTCTGCGGTGCACGATCCCATTGTGCCCGCGGAGGGAGGCGGATCGTGGCCGTTCGCGCGTCCGTCCAACAACGCCGGCGGCATCGAGGGGGGGATGACCAACGGGGAGCCGGTCGTGGTCCGTCTGGCGATGAAGCCCATCCCCACGCTCACAACGCCGCTGGCATCCGTGGATGTGGCAAGCGGGGAGGCGATGGAGGCCCACGCGGAGCGGTCTGACGTGTGTGCGGTGCCGGCCGCGGGCATCGTGGCCGAGGCCATGCTGGCACTGGTGCTGGCGGACGCGGCGCGAGAGAAGTTCGGGGGCGACTGCGTGGCGGACATGCGCGCGGCCCACGAGCAGTATCTGGGCCGGCTGGGGCTGCCGTGGGGGGGAGATGACCGGGCGTGATGCGGCTGCGACCTCCGGCGCGCGCCATCGCGATTACCGGCTTCATGGCCACCGGCAAGACGACGGTGGGCCGGCTGGTGGCGGAGAGGCTGGGACTGGGGCACGTCGACACGGATGAGATGATCGAGCGCACGGCGGGGAGGGAGATCGCCGAGATCTTCGCCAGCGACGGTGAGAAGCACTTCCGGGATCTTGAGAGTGTGGCGCTGCAGGAGGCCTTGAGCGAGCAGGGCCGGGTGGTCAGCACGGGGGGCGGTATGCTGCTTCGGGACTCGAACGTGGAGGCCCTTCGCGAGGCAGGGCCCATCATCTGCCTCACCGCCGAGCCGGAGGAGATCCTCCAGCGTACGGCCGGCGACGAGACGCGCCCGCTCCTGCAGGTGGCAGATCCGGCGAAGCGTGTGGCCGAGCTGTTGGATGCGCGGCGCGAGGCCTATGGGCGTGCCGACTACCACGTGGAGACCACCGGGAGGTCGGCCGAGGACGTGTGCGAGAGGGTGCTGGCGCTGCTGCGCGACGACCCGCGTGCGCGGTGGCTGACAGGACAGCGAACGCGAGTGCCAGTGGACGTGGCGGGCGCCAGCTACTGCGTCACAGTGGGGCGGGGACTGCTTGGTGAGCTGGGGGAGCTGTATCCGGCCCCAGGCAGCGGCACGTGCGCCGCGCTGGTGACGACCGACACTGTCGGGCCGCTGTACGCTGAACCGGCGGCAGAGGGGCTCGGCGCCGGTGGCTGGGACGTGCGGGTGCTGACCGTTCCCGATGGCGAGGCCAGCAAGTCGCTGGGCGTGTATGGAGAGCTGTGTGAGGAGATGGCCGCCGCCGGCCTCGATCGCGGGAGCACAGTCTTCGCGCTCGGGGGGGGCGTTGTCGGCGACCTTGCGGGGTTCGCGGCGGCGACCTACATGCGGGGGATCGCTCTGGTGCACCTGCCTACATCGCTGCTGGCTCAGGTGGACAGCAGCGTGGGGGGGAAGACGGCCATCGACCTCAGCGCCGGCAAGAACCTCATCGGGGCCTTCCACCAGCCGCGGGCGGTCTTCGCCGATGTGGACACTCTCCAGACGCTTCCGGAGGCTGAGCTGCGCTCGGGCCTCGGCGAGATCATCAAGCACGCCTGCTGCTTCGACGCCGAGATGTTTGACTTCATGGCCGCAAACCGCGAGGCTGTGGTGGGAGGTGACGGTCCGGCGAGGGAGTACCTCGTGGCGCGCAACTGTCAGATTAAGGCGGGGGTGGTGGCGGAGGATCCCACTGAGCAGGGCGTGAGGGTGGTTCTGAACTACGGGCACACGGTGGGACACGCCCTGGAGCGCGCCGCGCCGCAGTGGGGCCTGCGCCATGGCGAGGTGGTGGGGATCGGTATGGCTGCAGAGAGCAGGCTGGCTGTGCAGCTGGGGGTTGCCGCGGAGGAGACCGCGCGACGCCAGCGCGAGCTGATTGAGGCCTACGGACTGCCGACGGTGGCGGAAGGAGTCGATGCGGATGCTGCAGCGGCGGCGCTGCGGCGAGACAAGAAGATTGTGGGCGGGAGGCTTCGACTTCCGCTGGTCCCGAGGATCGGCAGCTTTGTGATCGTCGAGGATGTGGATGTGGGAAGCGTCGAGCATGCCCTGCGGGCGGTCGTGCGGTAACCGTGCGCGACCACGCTGACCCCATGGATCACGGTGTGGAAGATCTCAATGAGCGGCGACGGGAGGGGTGCGAGGCGCCCGTGGCGCAGGATTGGGTGCGCGACGTGGCGCCGGCCCCTGACGGATCAGGGCAGGTGCTTATCAGCCGCGGCACAGACGACCTGCATCGAGACGAGCTCCGGGAGCGGGTGGATTGGGCGTGTCGCCTGCGACATCCCGGTCTGTGCCGCGTGCTTGGCCTGCGCATAGAGGATGATGGCGTCAAGATCATGGAGGAGCTGGGGCGGGCCCGGCCGCTGGGCGATCCTTCATGCCGGCTTCCGCGCGGACGGCGACTGGCGGACGCGCTGCTGGGGGTACTGGAGGCGCTGGCATATCTTCAGCGGAACGGCCTGGTGCACGGGCGGGTCAGTGCCGAGACGCTGGTCTCTGACGGACGCGGCATCTACCTGACAGGCGCGGCGCTGGGGGAGGGGCGATCGGAGGACCCGGGGGCGGCTGCCCGGGATGTGCGGCAGTGGGCTGAGGTCGCGCGTGATGTGATCGGCGGCGCCGATAGCGCGCGGGGGCACGCCGGAGCGGTCAGGCGGGCCGCTTCAGGGCTTATCGGGGACGGCGACGAGCCGGCGCCGGAGGCACCCCAGGCCGCCAGCCGAGTCCGGCAGCTGTGGGCGAAGGAGAGGGCCTCCGTCGAAGAACAGTCGAGGGCCGACGGCGGGGACGGGATGATGGATAGGGTCATCCACTTCTCTGCGAGCCTGTTGCTGGGGCTGTTGACGACGCTCCTGACGGCCGCGGTGATTGCCGGCGCGGTGGCCGCCGGTGCGCTATGGTTCCTCGGTCAGCTTCCCAAGCAGGTGCAGGTCCCCAACGTAGTGGGGATGCCCCAGGAGGAGGCACGGGAGCGCCTTGCGGGCGCCGGCCTGGGAGTGGGAGACATTCGGCGCGTGTATCGTGACGATCACCCGGCCGGCGAGGTGGCGGCAAGCATGCCGGAGCCGGGGATGACTGTGCGGCAGGGACGCGACCTGACTCTGGTTGTGAGCCAGGGCGCGGCGCAGGTGCGGGTGCCCAGGCTGATCGGGCTGAAGGCGGATGAGGCGAGGAGCCGCCTGAAGCAGACCGGGTTGGAGCTGTCGGTGAGTGGGCAGACTCGCTCGCCGGCGCCGGAGGGTGAGATCGTGTCGCAGGACCCCGCTCCGGGAGCGAAGGCGGCGCGGGGTGAGAGGGTCCTGGTGAAGACGAGCGGCGGGCCGGAGTACGGGCAGGTCACGGTGGAAGGCGATGATGGAGAGGACGTTCGGGTGCTTTTCCGTCGCATCGATGTCGTGGTGCCGGCAGGCGATCCACTGCAGCGCGTGAAGATTCTGGAGGGGTACGGGGGGGCGCTGGATGTGGGATACGACCGCCTCCACCGACCGGGGGATCGCATCGAGTTCGACATTCACGGACGGCCGGGGAAGCGGATCGAGGTGTGGGTGGAGGGCGAGCGGGTCTACAGGACTCAGCTCTCACCATGAGAATCACGGATGCGGCTGCGGCCAACCTGTCTGAGGAAGAGCTCATACGGGCCGCCAGGGCGGGGGACGATGAGGCCTTTGACCTGCTGGTGGAGGCTCACTACCGGAGCGTGTACAACACGGCTTACCGCATGCTGGGCCGGCCCAGCGCCGCCTCCGATGCCACGCAAACGACGTTCCTTCGCGTGTACGAGGCCCTGGACTCCTTCCGCGGCGACGCCAGCCTGAGCACGTGGCTGTATCGGATCACCATGAACGTCTGTCTCGACGAGCTTCGGCGGCGCAAGAACGAGCCCCTCAGTCTTACAGACGAGGATGACGATGGGGAGCCGGCCGGGCAGCGAGATCTGCCCGACGAGGCCGCGGAGCCGGCTCAGACGGCAGAGCAACGAGAGCTGCAGAAGCTGGTGCATGAGGCCATCGCACGGCTGCCGGAGGACCTCCGGACCGTGATTGTGCTCTACGACATTCGCGGGCTGTCCTATCGGGAGATCGCCGAGGTGTTGGAGATACCCCTGGGGACTGTGAAGTCGCGACTGAATCGGGCGCGCGGCGCGCTCAAGGATGAGATGGCCGAGCACCTGGAACTTTTCTCGGGATAGGGCCGTCATACCCGTGGCACGCCATGATGTCGAGCCGTGAGGAACTGCTCACGCATGACCTGTAAGCTGTGCCGGGAGAGACTGAGCGACTTCATAGAGGGGGACCTGCCGCCGGAGGTGGAGGACAGGATCAGGGCCCACCTCGCCGAGTGCGAGGAGTGTGCCCGGGAGTTCGCACAGATCCGGGCGGTGGTGGCGGCGGTGCACGCCCTGCCGGAGGTGGCGCCGCCGAGGGAGCTGCGAGAGCGCCTGCGACGGATCCCGACGATGGCCGCAGAGGGGCTTGAGGGGGGCCATGCCTGGCGCCGGCTGCGCTACGTGGTGGCGACGGTGGCTGCGGCGGCCGCGGCGCTGCTGCTCATCTGGACCGGGACCACGGTATTCGAGGGGGATGCCACCATCGGCGAGTTCGGTCCGCGAGGGACGGAAACCATGGCCGAGGCGCCTTCCCCCGCGCCGGGAGAGGCGACGGCCGAGAGCGATCTGCTGCAGACGGCTCCCGGAGGGGACGAAGGGGAGGTGCCCCTCGAGGAGGCGGCCCGCGAGGAGGCTCCGCCGGTCGAGATGCGGGGATCGGCGCCTCAGCCCCGCGAGATGGCTGAGGAGGCTTCGTTGCCCGAGGCCGAGGAGGAGAGGGAGCCTGCCCCGCCGCCACCGGTCCGGCCCCGGAGAGAGTCCCCAGGAGCTGCGGTGGCAGAGGGCGGCGGGCACGCCCCCGGGGAGGCAGCGGGCACTTCACGCCCTGCGCGCACGCCTCAGGAAGTTGCTCCCCCGAGCGAGGCAGAGGCGCAGGAGGCCATGGACACGGAGGCTGCCAGCGACGCGGTTGTGCCGCGGCCTGGTGCGGCGGAGATGGCCGCAGGAGCTGCGGTGGAGGGCGCCGCTGGCGGGGGAATGGCGGGCTCGAGAGGGCCGGCTGAACCTGGTGACACTGCCAGTAGGCTGGAGATGGCGCGGCCAGGTGGCACACTGGCCGTTCCCCAGCCAAGGTACCTCGAGGCCGGAGCCGACGGTGTGGCGGTGGCGGAGCCGGAGGAGGGCAGCCCCTTCACAGTGTCGATCACGCCGCCGAGGGACAAGACCACCGGTCGGATCGTGCCTGCCACCATCACCGTCGAGACGGAGAAGGACGTGGCGCGCGCGCAGATCACTGTGAGCGGCTCGGATGAGCTGGATCTGGTCGGCGTGCGTGGCGATGGCGTGCTGTTCGACGACGCGCTGACGGCCGGGCAGGAGACCGTGCTGAGCGTGAGGATGCTGGCCCGGGAGGCGGGGAGACAGGTGCTGCACATGCGGCTGCGAAGCACCGACCCGGTGGTGGACACGGAGCTTGCGGTCAGCATGGGTCAGTTCACCGAACCTGTTCCGCCGCGGGAGCGGATGGTGAGCTTCGCGTTCGAGGGAACACCGCTTCGGGAGGCGGTGGCGGAGCTGGTGCGCCAGTCGGGGGTGCGCGTGCACGTGGACAACGCAGTGGGCGGAGACAGCGTGACCATCGCCACGGAGGATGAGATACCGGCGGAGGCGGCGCTGCGCTCGATCGCTGAGGCGGCCGGTCTCGAGGTTCGAGTCACCGAGGATGCCCTCTTCATCGAGCCCGCTGAGCCGTAATGCACGGGAGGCAGATGGGATGAGCTGGACCGGCTGTCGGTGCCGCCCGCGCACCTGCGTGCGGGCGGCTGCTGCACTTGCGCTGATGGCGCTGTGTGCGCTGGCCTGGGCAGACGATGACGTCCGGAGGCCGCGGGCGGCCGTCTACGACTTCAACGATTCGGGGCGCTGGCAGGGCCGTCTGATCGGGCGCCGGGCTGGCGACGCGGTCCACGCCGAGCTGGCGAAGGCGGCCCCGTGGGAGCTGGTCGATCGAGGGCTGGTGCTTCGGCTGTGCGAGGCTGAGGGTCTGCAGCCGCCCTTCGGGGTCGGCTACCTGCAGATGCTTGGGGAGCGGTGTCGCGCTCCGCTGGCTGTGACCGGGCTGGTGCAGACCTGCACGGTCAACGAGCGGAGGGGCGTGGCTCAGGTGACGGTGCAGGCTGAGCTGGTCGAGACCATTGGCGGGGGTCGCCTGGCCTCGGTGCGTGGGGTGGCATCGGCCCGGCGCAAGGCGGAGGAGGTGGCCGCCATCGGGCAGGTAGTGGATCGCGCCCTGGTCGAGGCGGCCGCGGACATCGCGCGGTCGCTCACGAGCTTCGACCCGGCCGCGGCCCCGGTGGTGACCTCGCTGCCCGACGGGCGGGTGGTCCTCGACGGCCCGGAGGAGCCGGCGCTGCGGGCTGGCGACGTGCTGCTGCTTTACCGGGGTGAGGACGACAGCGCGGTGGGTGCTCTGCGCGTGGAGAGCGTGAGACTGACCGTGGTGCACGCTCGCCCGCTGGCCGGGGACGACGCCCGGGCCGGCGACTGGGGTGTGCTGGTGGCGCGGTGAGCCTATAAGAGGAATCCGGGCCTGGACGCGGAAGGAAGCGGTGAAGCCTGAGGCGAGGCTTCACCGCTTTTCGTCAACCAGGGTCGGAGGGGTGCGGTGGAGACGTCATTCCTGGGCCTCGACGTCGGGAACAGCCGCCTCAGCTCCGCGATGGTCTCCCGGGATGGACGCGTGCTGGCGCTCGCCCGGATCAGCACCCCGGCGGAGCCTGAGGATGCCGTTGAGGCGCTGGAGGAGCTGGCGGAGCGCGTCGCGGAGGAGGCCGGCGCCGTGCCGGAGGCGGCCGGTATCGGCTTCGGCGGGCCTGTTGACCTGGCGGAGGGTGTGGTGAGGACGTCCTTCCTTTCCCGGGGGTGGGAGGGCCTGAAGCTGGGGGCAGTCCTGGCGGAGAGGCTCGGCGTACGGACCTTTCTCATCAATGACGCGGACGCCGGCGGACTGGGTGAGGCGCTGTTCGGCGCCGCGGCGGGGGCGGAGAGCGCGCTCTATGTCAACGTCGGCACGGGCATCGGCGGTGCGGTTGTGCTGGGCGGCAAGGTCCGCACCGGGACGACGAGTAGCGCGGGCGAGATCGGGCACTTCACGGTGCTCCCTGACGGGCCGCGCTGCGAGTGCGGCAAGCTCGGCTGCACGCAGGCTGTCAGCTCCGGGACGGCCATGGCGCGCCGCGCACGGGAGCTGCTGGCGGCGGGGGAGGAGAGCGTGCTGCGCACAGAGGCCGGCGGGGAGCTGACGGGCAGGGACGTGGGGGAGGCCGCCGAGGGCGGCGACGCGCTGGCGCTGCGGATCGTGGGAGAGGCCGCACGATGGCTGGGGGTGGCGGTAGGGAACGCCGCGCTGCTGATCGATCCGGCCGTGGTGGTCATCGGCGGGGGAGTCGCGGAGATGGGCGAGACATTCCTCGGCCCGCTGCGCCGCAGCTATGCGCGCACGGTTCTGCCGCCGATGGCCGGCACGCCGGTGGTGCCGGCGGCGCTGGGGTACGAGGCCGGCGTGATCGGGGCCGCGGCAGCGGCTATGACACAGCAGGGCACCGCTTCGGAGCCCATCACTGACGCGTGACAGAGGTTGGGAGGGCACAATGATCGATCTGAGTGACCTGGCGGGATATCCGTTGAAGTTCGACGCCGATACGTGCGACGTGTCATTTGGACCTGACATGCGCATGCCGCAGTACAGCACGCGAGAGCTCGACGCCCTGCGACCGGTGCTGATGGACCCGGACGCGGAAGGCCCGGACGTCATCTACTGGATGTACCGCCACTGCGGCCGGCCGGAGGATGCGGCGCTGCACGAGGCGCACGATCTCCGCTATGACATCAGCGCCTTCCGCGCTGTGCTGCTCGGGCCGGAGTTCATGAAGACGTCGGGGCACTACCATCCGCAGATTCCGGGCAAGGGCGCGGCCTTCCCAGAGGTCTACGAGGTGCTGCACGGCGAGGCGCTGTATGTGATGCAGACGGTGGACGACTACGGGGCCTCGCCGGAGGAGGTCGTGGTCGAGGACGTCATTATGTGCCGTGTGAAGGCGGGGCAGAAGATCATCATGCCGCCCGGCTATGGACACGTGACGGTCAACACGCTCGATGAGCCGCTGCTGATGAGCAACTGGGTGAGCAGTCGCTTCAGCTCGTTCTACGGCTCCGTCGAGGACGCGCGCGGGTTCTCCTGGTACGTGGTCACCGAGGGTGGTAAGCCCAGCTACCTGGAGAACAAGAGCTATGCGCAGGGCGTGCCGGCGGTGCGTTGGACGGAGGTGCAGGAGGTGCCCGAGCTGGGGCTGACCTGGGACACGCCGATGTACACGGCCTGTGCCGAGGCACCGGAGAAGTTCGAGTTCCTCAACGACCCGGAGCCGTATCGGGAACAGATCTGGGCGAACCTGCAGCTTGCGTAGGCGGCACACGTTTGGGTGCGACGGCGAACGGGTAGAAGGAGAGGCAATCCCGACGCGTACGGAGCGAGGGAGCAACCGCTATGGAGGTGACAGGATGGAGGGGCGCTTTGAGAAGGAAGGTCTCTCCTTCGATGACGTTCTGCTGATCCCAGCCAAGACCGAGAGCGAGAAGTACGACGTCTCGGTCACGACCCGCATCACACCACAGATCGCGCTGAACATTCCCATCGTCAGCGCGGCCATGGATCGGGTCACGGAGGCGCGACTGGCGATCGCCCTGGCTCGGGAGGGCGGCATCGGGGTTATCCACCGGAACATGGACCCGGAGTCGCAGGCCGTGGAGGTCGATCGCGTGAAGCGGTCCGAGAGCGGCATGATCATCGACCCGTACACGCTGGGGCCCGACCAGACGGTGCGCGAGGCGCTGCAGATCATGGCCGAGTACCACATCTCGGGCCTTCCGGTCACCGACACGGATGGGAAGCTGCTGGGGATCCTCACCAACCGTGACCTGCGCTTCGAGACGGACCTGGACAAGCGCGTATCGGATGCCATGACACGCGAGGGGCTGGTGACCACCGGGGAGGGGACGACGCTGGAGGAGGCCAAGTCCATTCTCCATGAGCACCGGATTGAGAAGCTGCCGGTGGTGGAGGAGGACGGGCGCCTGCTGGGGCTGATCACCATCAAGGACATCGAGAAGGTGGCCCAGTTCCCGAACGCCTGCAAGGACGGCCACGGGCGCCTGCGCGTGGCGGCCGCCGTCGGGGTGGGCGAGGATGCCCGCGCCCGCGCGCGATCGCTGGCTGACAGGGGCGTAGACCTCATCGTGGTGGACGCGGCGCACGGCCACTCAAGAGGCGTCATCGACACGGTCAAGATGCTGAAGGACGACCTCCCGGAGATGCAGGTGGCGGCCGGCAACGTGGGGACCGCGGAGGGGGTGGAGGCGCTGGTGGCGGCCGGCGCGGACGGTGTCAAGGTGGGCATCGGCCCCGGCTCCATCTGCACCACTCGGGTGGTGGCGGGGGCGGGTATCCCGCAGGTAACGGCCATCCACGACTGCTCGACGGCCGCCGCGGAGCTGGGTGTGACAGTCATTGCCGACGGGGGCATCCGCTACTCGGGGGATATCACCAAGGCCATTGCGGCCGGCGCCGACTGCGTGATGATCGGCTCGTTGCTCGCCGGCACCGAGGAGAGCCCCGGGGAGACGGTGCTGTATCGGGGGCGGACCTACAAGGAGTATCGCGGGATGGGCTCCATCGCGGCCATGCGGGACCGCGCCTCGGTGCGCGACCGGTACGGTCAGACCCACATCGTCGAGGAGGAGGAGTTGGTACCGGAGGGTCTGGAGGGCCGAGTGCCCTACAAGGGCGCCCTCTCGGGCGTGGTGCACCAGCTCGTGGGTGGGCTGCAGTCGGGCATGGGCTACTGCGGTGTGAGCAGCATCGAGGAGCTGAAGGCGAATTCGCGCTTCATCCGCATCACCTCTGCCGGGATGCACGAGAGCCACCCGCACGACATCACCATCACTGAGGAAGCCCCCAACTACCGGATCCCGGACAACTTCTGAGGGCGGCAAACGCCGGGGAGCGTGCGCCGCGTCTGCCTTTACGCCTCTCTCACCGAATGCCTCCCATCATGCGAGGGCGCGACTGCGGGAGCTGCTGGGGGGTCAGGCACCCGGTGGTCTCTGCCGGCGCCAAGCTTCGCGTAGGCCGAGCCTCCTGCCCCGGCAACGACAGACGACACACGCACAGAGACCAGAGGCCTGCAGTGTGCCTGCCACCGAACGGCGCCCTCTATCGTGCGGCCGAGACCGCCCGCGGCGTGCGCGCGGTCTGCCTGCCATGGCGCGCGGTTGCTGCCGTTCATCTGAGGTGATGAGCCTGAGTGGGATCATCGACATGGTCACGAGCTTCGGGACGGACCCGACGCGGTCGGTGGACTGGGGTGTGGCCGAGCTGCTGGCGATCTTAGAGAGGCATGAGGTAGAGCGCGCGTACGCACACTCGCTGCGGGCCGTGCACTACGCCGGGCCGGAGGGGAACGACGAGACCCTCCGCGCGTGTGCCGAGCACGAAGTCCTGGAGCCCGTCGCGACGCTGGACCCGCGGCGGTACTTCGATGCGCATGAGGAGGCGCGGCGGCGCTTCGAGCAGGGCTGCCGGGTCTTCCGGTTCTTCCCCGACGTGCAGGGATGGCCGCTCGAGCTTCTGCCCTTCGTGAAGATCTGCGAGACGCTGGCGGAGCTGGGAGCGCGGGCCATCGTGCCAGCGCGCAGCTACGGAGAGGCCACGCGAGTAGCGGAGCGGCTGGCTCACCTGGAGCTGCCGGTGCTGCTGATCGGCGGGCGCTACACGAACATCGGTGAGCTGCTGGCGGTGATGGCGGAGTTTCCGAACGTGTACTGCGACGGGCACGCGCAGAACAGCCCCTACGCCCTGGAGCTGATCATGCAGCAGTGCGGGGAGGGGCGCGTGATGTTCGGCTCAGACTCGCCGATGCGCGAGTTCTTGCCACCCCTGCTGATGGCGCGCCATGCGGAGATTACCGACGAGCAGCGGCGGCGCTACCTGCACGATAACGCCTTCGCCTTCGTGGGGGAGGGAGCGTAGATGCAGAAGATCGACATGCACGCGCACCTGGGCCATTGGGCGTTTGCCATCCCGAACTCCGGCACCGTGGAGTCGCTGCTGCACCTGGCCGAACGCTACGACATTCGCCGCCTGGTGGCCTCATCGGCGCAGGCGATCACCTACGACATGCAGTCCGGCAATGAGGAGATGGCGGAGGCCGCACGCGAGCACGACAGGCTGCTGATGTACGTCTACGTGAACCCGAACTTCCTCGAGGACTCCTGCACGGAGATGGATCGCTATCTGCGGGAGGACTTCGGGGTGGGGGTGAAGATCCACTGCAGCTACTCCGCGACCGGCACCGGCGAAGCGCGCATGCATGATCTCATCGCGGAGGTCGCGCGGCGGACAAGCCTCGTGAAGATCCATCCCGGCGCGCGCGAGGACATTGAGCAGTGGGCCCGGGTGTACCCTGACCTGAACATCATCATCGCGCATTCGTTTGCCGGGGATTACCCTGAGGCCGTCGATCTGGCGCTGGCGCACAGCAACATATACCTGGACTTCTGCTCCAGCCACACGGGCCGCGGGAAGGTCCGCTACGCGCTTGACCGCTGCGGGCCGGGGCAGATCGTCTTCGGCTCGGATGTGGGCCTGCTGGACCCGGTGTGGACCATCGGCATGTTTGAGGCCGCGGACCTCACGGACGAGGAGCGGCACGCGGTCTACTGGGGGAACGCGGCCAGGCTGCTGGGCCTGCAGTAGGCTGGCAGGACGGCGCGCGGGTCCACGAGCGCCGGGGCTCCGGACGGCAACGGCCCGCAGCCGGGTCTCAGGGCGCGCCCCGCAGTAGACGGGTTGACAGAGAGCCGCCGCTGAATTATCATAATACCCAACAGGTGCGCCCATGGTCTAGTGGTGAGGATACCGGGTTCTCAGCCCGGGGGCCGGGGTTCGACTCCCCGTGGGCGTACCAGCAATCATCTCCCGCCGGCCTGCTCAGGCAGACGTGGGCCGAGCGCGGACACTTGCAGGCCGCGCAGGGCCGACTGTGCGGCCTTTTTCTGTTTGCAGCAGTAACTGCCAGGGAGGGCGACTGTGAGCGACTATCAGGTTGGCGGCCTGACGGTGGAGGTCGCGGAGGGCGATATCACCGAGGCCGATGTGGAGGCCATCACCAACGCCGCCAACAACCACCTGTGGATGGGCTCCGGTGTGGCCGGCGCCATCAAGCGCAAAGGCGGGGAGCAGGTCGAGCGCGAGGCGGTCGGCAAGGGTCCCATCGAGGTCGGCTCCGCGGTGGAGACGAGCGCGGGCGACCTGCCCCAATCGTATGTCATCCACGGAGCGGTGATGGGCCAGGACCTGCAGACGGACGCGGCACTGATCGCGCGGACCACCAGGAGCTGTCTGGGGCTGGCGGAGGAGCTGGGTGTGACATCCCTGGCCCTGCCGGCCTTCGGCACGGGCGTCGGAGGAGTGGACGTCGCCGAGTGCGCCACGGCAATGCTTGAGGCCATCGAGGAGTTCGCGGGCTCGCAGGAGAGCCTGCAGCGTGTGGTGCTGGTGCTGTTCGGCGAGGACACCTGGCGGGCGTTCGATGCGGTGGCGAAGGAGGCGCTGGGCGAGTGAGCTCGCGCCTGGCGTACGCGGTGCTGCTGGGCCCGGTCATGGTGATGGCCGGCCTCGCGGCGCACGGCGACCCCGGTAGGGACGCATGCGACAGCTACCTCGCCGCGCGACAGCGGCTGGCGCCGGTGGCGGTACCCTGCAGGGAGGCGCTACGGGTCGCGCTGGGCGGAGCTGAGACCGCCACAGTGGAGTTGATCGGCGACGTCAGCGGCATGGCGTCCTCGTCGGTCGGCCCCGAAGGCCGGCTTGAGCGGACGGTGATGGTGACTCTCGACGACGGGTCGAGTGTTGCGATGCGCGCCGCGGCGAGCGTGGAGCCGCTGCGAGTGGGAGACCGGATTGCCGCCATCGCGAGCGTGGAGCGGGGCGGCCCGCCGCCAAACGATCTTGTTCTGGAGGCCTGGGTGCAGGAGTGGGATCTGCCCCACGAGGGGCCTGCCGAGGAGGCGCCCGAGGCGGCCGGTGACTCGGCAGTCGAGGAGTCGGTGCCCGAGCAGCTGCCACGGCCCGGGGCTATCGCGACATGTCCGGTGGACGCGATCGACGTGTGGTGCCGGTGGGTGCTCAAGCACAACCCTCGCCTGACCCAGGAGCAGGCCACGAGCATCGTCAGGTGGGTGCTGCACTACGCTCAGGAGTACAACGTCAATCACAAGCTGATCTTTGCGCTCATCAAGTGGGAGTCCTGGTTCGACCCGGCCTGCGTGTCCCACGCCGGCGCCATGGGGCTGATGCAGCTGATGCCGGGCACGGCACGATCTCTCGGCGTCGATGCCCGCAACGTGCAGCAGAACATCGAGGGGGGCGTGCGCTACCTGGCGGAACAGCTCGCGGCCTATCGCAATCTGCCCAACTACCAGCGGGTCATCCTGGCTCTGGCGTGCTATAATGCCGGCCCCAATGCGGTGGAAGGGGCGGGCCACCGCGTCCCGCCGATTGCGGAGACCCAGGCGTACGTGCGAAAGGTGAGCAACACGTTCTACGAGCTTCACCGTGCGGGGATGCCGTAAGTGTGATGACAGACGAGAGGGCGGCGGGCGGAGAGCCCGCCGCGTCCGTGTGTACGTGGAGGGATGGGACCATGCGGGTCGCGATGCTCGTGCTGGTGGCGGCGACCGGGGTGTCGGCTCAGCCGATGTTTGTGGACGTGACGGAGCGGTCGGGACTCTCGGGCGGAGGGACTGCCGCCTGGGCCGACTACGACGCCGACGGCTGGGTGGACGTGGCGATCGGCGGAAGGCTGTTCCGCAATGTCGAGGGGCGGTTCGAGGCGGCGGAGGCGGCTCTGCCTGAGGGAACGCCGGGCGGATCGGCAACATGGGGAGACTGCGACAACGACGGCGATCTGGACCTGTTCATCTTCGGCGGCAGATTCGCGCTGCTTCTGAACGACGGGGACGGGACCTTCAGTGACGGCTGCGCGGGGCTGCCGGAGGTGCCAGTGGTGCAGTCGCTGGGCGCGGCCTGGGTGGATCTCAGCGCCGATGGCCTCCTGGACCTCTACGTGGGTGGCTATGAGACCTGGGAGGAGGCGGTCTACCCGGACGCGGTGCTCGTCAATGAGGGCGACGGGCAGTTCCGGGAGGCGTGGCGGAGCAGCGAAGAGGGGACGCGCTCGG